>DAIESR010000542.1 GCA_027346205.1 Beijerinckiaceae bacterium | reverse complement strand
ATGTCGTTTCAGGTGAAGCGGGCGGCATCACTCAGCATATCGGTGCCTATCAGATCATGGCACCGAATGGCTCGCCGGTTACCTTCATCGATACGCCCGGCCATGCGGCCTTCACGGCCATGCGTGCGCGTGGCACCAAAGTCACCGATATTGTCGTCCTGGTCGTTGCCGCGGATGATGGCGTGATGCCGCAAACGGCGGAAGCGATCTCGCACGCCAAGGCCGCGCATGTGCCGATCATCGTGGCGATCAATAAGATCGACAAGGCGGATGCGAAGCCCGAGCGGGTGCGTAGCGAATTGCTGCAATATGAGATCCAGGTCGAATCGCTTGGTGGCGATACGCTCGAAGTGGAAGTGTCGGCGACGCAAAAGATCAATCTCGACAAATTGCTCGACATGATTGCGCTGCAGGCCGAGATTCTCGATCTGCGCGCCAATCCGGACCGATCGGCAGAGGGCACGGTGATCGAGGCGCGCCTCGACCGTGGCCGGGGTCCAGTCGCGACTGTGCTTGTTCAGCGCGGAACTCTCCATGTCGGCGATCTTATCGTTGCTGGATCGCAATGGGGCCGGGTGCGGGCTCTGCTCGATGATACGGGCGTGCAAAAGCAGGAGGCTGGCCCCTCCATGCCGGTCGAGGTACTCGGCTTCTCCGGTTCGCCCGAAGCCGGCGATCGCGTTGCCGTCGTCGAAAGCGAGGCGCGGGCGCGTGAGATTGCCGAATATCGTGAGCGGCAAAAGCGCGATCAGGCGGCGGCACGCGGTGGTGTCGCACGCGGTTCGCTCGCCGATATGATGAGCCAGCTCAAGGCGGCCGGCCGCAAGGAGTTTCCGCTTGTCATCAAGGGCGATGTGCAAGGCTCGATCGAAGCGATCGTCGCAACGCTCGAGAAGCTCAACACGGATGAAGTCGCAGCGCGGGTGCTGCTCGCGGGCGTCGGTGGAATCACTGAATCTGATGTGACTTTGGCCGCTGCTTCGCATGCCGCCATCATGGGCTTCAATGTGCGTGCGCATAAGGAAGCGCGGCTGCTCGCCGAGCAAAGCGGGACGGAGATCCGTTATTACAACGTGATCTATAATCTCGTCGATGACGTGAAGGCGGCCATGTCCGGCTTGCTGCCGCCGACCTTGCGCGAAGAAATGCTCGGCAATGCGCAGATTTTGGAAGTGTTCAACATTTCCAAGGTCGGCAAGGTCGCTGGCTGCCTCATCACCGATGGCACGGTGCAACGTGGCGCGCATGTCCGTTTGATCCGCGACAATGTCGTCGTGCATGAAGGCAAGCTGTCGACGCTCAAACGCTTCAAGGATGAGGTGAAGGAGGTCGGCTCCGGCCAGGAATGTGGCATGGCTTTCGAGAACTATCAGGACATGCGTGTCGGTGATGTGATCGAGTGCTATAATGTGCATGAGATCAAGCGCTCGCTGTGAGGTCGGTCGAGGCGTTTTCGGCTGATGACCGAGGCGCGAAATCGGCGACCTCCGGTCAATAAATGGCTCGGCCACAGCGATTGACGGTAAGGCAAAGGAGAATCCGTTGCGCTTGCCTTTCAGTTGCAGCTATCAGTTACATCTTGAGAGAAGAGAATGAGCGCCTTGAAGGCGCCTGTTTCGGCTTTGACGGCACATTGACGGGCAAGCCGGATGAATGAAAGCGACCATGACGCTGATCAAAATGACAGTTCGCGAGCGCGCTATCATGCTTACTGAGCACTCCGCTGCTTGTGCCGCAGAGCACATGCACGCGCGAGGCGAAGGCTGAACCTACCCGGAAATCTTCATGTCCAGAACCCATCAGCAAGGCGGGGAGCCCTCGCAGCGCATGCTGCGCGTCGGCGAATTGATCCGCTATACTCTGTCCGATCTTTTGACCCGGGGTGCAATTAACGATCCCGTGTTGGACGGTCATCTCATCACGGTGCCGGACGTGCGGATGAGCCCGGACCTCAAGCTCGCGACCATCTATGTCATGCCGCTCGGCGGCAAGGACGTGAAGGATGTGATCGCGGCGCTCGAGCGGCACAAGAAATTTATTCGCGGCGAGACCGCGCAACGGATCAATCTCAAATTCGCGCCGGATCTGCGGTTCAAGCCGGATCGCAGCTTCGACTATGGCTCCAAGATCGATGCGCTGCTCGATAAGCCCGAGGTGAAGCGCGATCTTTTGTCTGATATGGATAAGGCCAGATGAGAGGAGCCCGTTCGACACGCGCCGAGATCAACGGCTGGGTCGTGCTCGATAAGCCGGTGGGCATGACCTCGACCAATGCCGTCGCGCGGCTGAAGCGCATCTTCAATGCGAAGAAGGCTGGTCACGCGGGCACGCTCGATCCGCTCGCCTCAGGCATTTTGCCGATCGCCTTCGGCGAAGCGACGAAGACCGTGCCTTTTGTGCAGGATGGCGAGAAGGCTTATTGCTTCACCATCGCCTGGGGCGCGGAATCCGATTCCGACGATTCGGATGGAACGATCACGCAGCGTTCCGATCAGCGCCCGGAGCTGGAAGAGATTTGTGCGGCACTGCCGCAGTTCACCGGGACGATCATGCAGCGTCCGCCGTCCTTTTCCGCGATCAAGATCGGCGGCGAGCGCGCCTATGATCTCGCCAGAGACGGCGAGCCGCTGGATCTCCCACCGCGCCCGGTGACGATCCATTCGCTCGCGCTTGTCGCGGCGGATCGCGACCACGCGACTTTTGAAGCGCGTTGCGGCAAGGGCACTTATGTGCGGGCTGTTGCGCGTGATCTCGGCCGTGCGCTCGGCTGCTATGGCCATGTTTCGGCGCTTCGGCGGACGCGCGTCGGGCCGTTCAGCGAGGCGGAGTCCGTGCCGTTGGAGCAATTGATGGAGGCATTGCCGCCGGACGCGTTGCGCCGGGTCGAGGCAGGGCTGATGGAGCTCCCGCAGATCATCGTCGATCGCACCACGGCGGCTCGGCTGCGGCGGGGCCAGTCCATTCTTCTGCGCGGACAGGATACGCCGATGGATGGCGCGGCCTTCGCCTCTTGCGGCGGCGTGGTCGTCGCGGTTGGCGCCATAGAGCATGGCGAATTGGTGCCGGGGCGGGTCTTCAACCTGCCGTTTTGAGCCGGGCGATAAAATCGGCGACTTCGGTGCGAATCTCGTCATGATGTCCAATGAGAAAATGGCTTCCGCTGTCGAAGGTGACGAGCTTCGCGCCTTCGATCCGCGCGGCAATCGCCCGCGCGGTCGGCAGGCTGCGAAAGAGATCGTCTGCCATGGCGATGATCAATGTGGGCACGCCGATCTTGTCGACCGGCCAGGCGTTCGACATGTTCACAGCATCATTGGCGAGCCCTGTCAGCCGCGCCGACAGCGGCTGCATTCCGCGCATCACAGCGACGAGAAAATCGCGTTCGGAGCGCGGTGCGGCCGCATAGATCCGCGAAGGCGCGCCGGAGAAGCGGATCATCAGGGCGGGCGCGATGCGGGTCGCCAGCCAATAAGGAAAATCTATCCCGGCTCTGGCGATCGCGAGCAGCAATCGGCCCACGCCAAAGCTGTTGATATCGGGCAGCCAAAAGGGCGCAGCCATCACCAGGCTTTCGAGGATCAAGGCGCGCACCTTTTCCGGGTGGCGCAGCGTGAGCTGAATGGCGCTGCGTCCGCCGGCTGAAAAGCCAAGGACGATGACGCGATCGATGCCCAGAGAGTCGAGCAGCGCGGCATGAGCGTCCGCCTGCGCCGCGGGCGAGGCATCGCGCGGGAAGGGTGTGCGCAGATAGCCGAAGCGCGAAGGGGCGATGATACGGAACCCGGGGCGGAAATTTTCATGCGCGATCAAGAGCCCCTGGTCAAAGCCGCCGGCCGCGCCATGGATGACGAGCACGGGCGGGCCATGGCCGGCCTCCGCATATTCGATCACTCCTGCCGCGGTCTCGGCCATTTGGCTGCCGGCGGCGAGGTGCGCGCGGATTCGCGCCATGTCGCGGCGATAGGCAGTATAGGTCAGCCCGGCCGCGGTGATGAGAGCGAGTCCGAAGAGAACGGATAGCAGCCAAAGAGGTTCGGCCATGGGGATCATACTCGGGCTATGGCGTGGTCAATCCCATCATAGTGCTTGTGCCAATGAAAGGCGCGGCCTTCGCCTCCTGCGAAGGCGGGCCGGCGGCGCCGGTTGGCAGATCACTTCACCCGATTGCCCTCGTATGAGGGCTCCAGTGTCAAGCA
>DAIESR010000541.1 GCA_027346205.1 Beijerinckiaceae bacterium | reverse complement strand
AGCTGGCGCTGCAGCAAGCTCAGCGACGCCGCCGGATCGAGGACAAGTGAAGGCTCCTCGCTCATGCCGCCGGTTCGCGCGCGACCTTCAGCAGAACACGGGTGAGCCGTGTCGCAAAGCCGCTCGCATCCTGAGGCTTTTCGCCATCCACCAGCCGCGCCTCCTCGAACAGCAGCCAGATGATGTCGTCGAGCGTGGCTTTATCCGCATGGCCGACCCGCTCGGCGAGCGCGACGACGAGCGGATGCGTCGGATTGATTTCGAGCACGGGCTTCGACAAAGCCCCCAATTGGCCATGCTCGGCCAGCATGCGTTCGAGGCGACGGTCGAACCCGTGATCCTGGGCGATGAGACAGGCCGGGCTTTCCGACAGACGGTCGGAGGCGCGGACATCATCGACCACTTCGGCAAGCTCCTGCTTCATCAACGCAAAGAGCGAGGCAAGCTGGACGGAGGGCGCCTCGGGTGCCACGGGCTCCTTGCCCTCTTCGGCTGCGATGGATTTGATATCGGCCGCACCTTGCGAGACCGATTTGAACGGCTTGCCGTCGAAGCCTAGGGCCGTCGAGACCCAGAAGGCATCGATCGGATCGGACAGCAGCAGAACTTCGATGCCACGGCTGCGAAAGCCTTCGAGCTGCGGGCTGACATTGAGCCGCTTCGCCTCTTCGCCGAGCAGATAATAGATCGCCGTCTGGTTGGGACGCAGAGCCGTGACATAATCGGCGAGGCTGCGCTTGCCGTCCGCATGGGTCGAGGTCGTAAAACGGGCGAGCTTGAACAAAGCGTCACGCCGCTCGGGGTCTTCATAGAGCCCTTCCTTCATGACGCCGCCGAAATGCTCCCAGACTTGGGCATAGACGTCTGGATCATTTTCCGAGAGTTTCGTCAGCTCCTGCACCACGCGATTCGTCACCGCCTTCTTGATCGCCGCATAAACCGGCGTCTCCTGAATCAACTCGCGCGACATATTGAGCGGCAGATCGGCGGAATCGACGACGAGGCGCACGAATCGGAGCCAACCTGGCAGGATTTCGGCATCCTGCGCGATCAGCACATGACGCACATAGAGCTTGCCACGGCCTTTGCGCGCCGGCTCGAAGAGATCATAGGGCCGCGAGCCAGGGACAAAGGCCAGCACCGAATATTCGTGACGGCCTTCAGCCCGCCAATGCAGAGTGAGCGCCGGCTTGTCGAATTGGCCGGAAAGATTGCGATAGAATTCCGTATATTCGTCTTCGCTGACCGCGCTCTTCGGCTTGGTCCAAAGCGCAGAGCCATCGGTGATCTTGCGCGGCTCATTCGGCTTCTCTTCAGGATTCTCTTCAGGATTCTCCGGGTTCGCCTCCTGGCCGAGTTCCGTCAACTCGACCGGCACGGCGATAGCGCTCGAATATTCGCGCAGGATCTTCTCGACATTATAGGCGTCGAGATATTCGTCGCTCGCCTCATTGAGATGGAGAATGACTTTGGTGCCCCGCGTCGGCGCTTCTTCGAGCGCAAGTGGCGCAATGGAGAAACTGCCCTTGCCGTCCGAGCTCCAGCGATAGGCATCATGTGTCCCCGCGCGGCGCGACAAAACATCGATATGGCTTGCAACCATGAAGGCCGAATAAAAGCCGATACCAAACTGACCGATGAGATCGGTGCCGACCGGCGCATCCTCCTTCGCATCGGCGCGCAGTTTTTCGAGAAAAGCACGGGTGCCGGAGCGGGCGATCGTGCCGAGCGAAGAGGCCAGCTCCTCTTTCGACATGCCGATCCCATTATCGGTGACCGTCACCGTCCGGCTCGCCTTGTCGAGGCTCACATTGATGAGAAAGCTCGGACAATCGGCTGTGAGCGACGGATCGGCCAGAGCCTCATGGCGCAACTTTTCGCAGGCGTCGGCGCCATTGGAAATGAGTTCGCGCAGGAAAATATCGCGTTCGGAATAAACCGAATGGACCATGAGATCGAGAAGCCGCGCCACGTCCGCCTGGAATGCATGGGTCTGGCCGTCCATCTCCGTCATCTCTCACCCTCCGGAATCATGAATTGATTGACGCGCGCGAATCCGCGCAGTGGCAACCGTGATATCGCCTTTGCCAAGGCCGGATTCAAGAGAAGCGCTACCCAAGCAGCGTAGGCGCGAAAAAAAAGAGCCGGTTGAAGCAGCGCTCCAAACCGGCTCTAAGATGTCGCCACCATAAATCGACGAGAGCCCGGACCTAGATTCCCCCGGGGGGCTGGGGGGCTGACGAATCCGAAGGAATCGCAGGCGGCCCGAACGGCGACCCCCATAAGCTCGCGCAGCATCGGGGCGTCCGCTGGGCTGCAAAAGGGCAAAACTGTGATTTCGATCGTCCCGTCTCAAGACGGACAATCTCAAAATAACTCCCGTATTTTTAACAGTTTAGAAGAAAGCCCCCTGGCCGTGGCTTGAGCTTTTCTACTACCGAGGCCATCGAGCATGTCCTTAATCGGAAAAGTCTAGCAACTTTTCCGGGACAGGCTTGAGCTTCGTAGAAACGTCACGCAAGGCTTGCCGCAGCCCTTGCTTTCCGCGATCATGGCCGGGGAGGCGATCTCATGAGCGCGGAGTCAGGTGAAGATCCTCAGCAGGCGGGCCGGGTGGTTGCCCTTGTCGAAGGCAAGGGTTTCAAACCAGCCTGGCCTAGCCCCGTCAGCACCACAGCCGGAAAAGTCGCTTTCAACCGGACCGAGTTGCGGCAGATCCTGGACCTTTACGGCCGCAAGGTCGCTGATGGAGAATGGCGCGATTATGCGATCGAATTCACGAGCCAGAAGGCGGTGTTCTCGATCTTTCGCCGGGCTGCGGAATTTCCGCTTTACCGCATCGAGAAAACGCCGAAGCTCGCGCGCAATCAGGGGGCCTATAGCGTCCTTACCGGGAATGGCTCGGTGCTGAAGCGCAGCCATGAACTCGCGCCCGTCATCAAGGCGCTCGACAAGCGGCTCACCCTCGTCTCCGGATAGAATAAGCCCACACCTGCGTAGCGCTCTCAGGGCGCCCCCCGCGACGCGGCGGCGGCCTCGCGCCGCTGGCGCTCTTCCTCGATGAGCTGCTTGCGGTCGATCTTGCCGATCGCTGTCTTCGGCAGCGAGCCACGGATTGTGATCGTCTTCGGCATTTCGGTGCGCGAGACATAATCTTTGAGAAAATGGATCAGCTCGGCCGAAGTGATCTCGCACCCCGGCCGCAGGGTCACAAAGGCGATCGGCACTTGGCCGCGATAGGCATCAGGGACGCCGATGACGGCGGCCTCGGCAACAGTCGGATTCTGATAGAGAGCCTCCTCGATCACGCGCGGATAGATATTATAGCCTCCAGACAGAATAATATCCTTCAGGCGATCGACCAGGAACAAAAAGCCGTCTGCATCGACATAGCCGACATCGCCGGTGCGCAACGCCCCATCGATGAAAGAAGCCGCCGTCTCCTCCGGATGGTTCCAATAGCCGGCCATGACCTGCGGCCCGCGCACGCAAACTTCGCCCTTCTCGCCGGCCGGCATCAAAAGCTTGAGGTTCTCGAGCGAATGAATCTCGATCATGGTGCCGACAAAGGGCCGCCCCACCGAATTGTCTCTCGGCTCGGCATCGATCGCATTGCCGCTCACGACCGGAGAAGCCTCCGTTAGCCCATAGCCTTCCACCAATTTGCAGCCCGACAATTGCTCGAACCTCTGGCGCACTTCGAGCGGCAGCGGCGCGCCACCGGAAAAGCAATAGCGAATGGAAGAGAGATCATAACGGCCGCTCGCGACTTTCGCATTCAGCGCGGCATAGAGTGTCGGAACACCAGGAAAGAGCGTCGGACGTTTCTTGGTGATGAATTGCAGCACCTCGCGCGCATCGAAACGCGGGAGAAGCACGATCTCGGCGCCGATTGCGATGCAGTAATTCATGCCCGCCGTCATGGCGAAGACATGGAACAAGGGCAGAAGAAGCAGCGCCCGCTCGCGCCCCGGCGTAACATCATGCATGTGAACGCGGATCTGCGCCACATTGGCGGCGAGATTGGCATGGGTCAGCATGGCACCTTTCGGCACGCCGGTCGTCCCACCCGTATATTGAAGCACGGCAAGATCGATCCGCGGATCGATCGGCACGGGCTCGACAGCGCCATGGTCGCTGATCAGCCGGGCGAAGCTCACATGCCGCAGATCGTTCGGAATCTGTGAAAACTGCGCCGATTTGAAAAGCCGCAGAAATATGCTTTTCATCATCGGGAATAGGCTCAACATCGGACAGACGATGAGCCGTTCGAGACAGGTCTTGCCCAAAGTCGCGGCGACCTTGGGATAGATCTTCTCGACATCGGCCGTCACCATGATCGTGGTGCCGGAATCCTCGATCTGATGAGCGATCTCGCGTTCAACATAAAGCGGGTTGAAATTGACGACGATACCGCCGGCTTTCAAAATCGCGAAATAGCAGATGATGGAATAAGGCGTGTTGGGCAGGCAGAGACCGACGCGGGTACCGCGCTTGACCCCCAGCAATTGGAAGCCACGCGCCGCGCGTTCGATAAGCCGACCCAATTCCGCATAGCTCAACCGCTTGCCGAAAAAATCCGTCGCCGGACGATCGCCAAAACGCACCACCGTCTCGGTCAGCGCATCGAGAAGCGGAATGGGTTGGAGCAGATCGCGGCCATCTGCTTCAGAAGAGCTGGAAGACAAAATTGAAGTAGACATGGATCGAAGTCTAATCGACTTTGACGCCGCTGTTGACTCTTCGTGGGATCAGACGTGACAAAAGGTCAGGCCGGCGCGCATACCCATGAATGACGCCCCGGGCCGCCTCAATAAAGCTTCCAGGAAAATTGCGTCCACACACGCCAGCCGTCGGAGCCGCCCTGGCCATGGCTGAGCACCGATCCAGTGGCGAGAACAGCGATCTGAGCACGACCGATATGATAGCCGATCTTGGCTCCGACGCCGGCCTTGGCTGCCCGCACACAGCCATTGCTGACGTTCGGCGCAATGGGTTGGCAGCTGTTGACGAGGCCGCGCGAAGCGATAAAGGCCGCCGGATCGCCCCCGCTGTCACGTGTCGTCTGGAACGCGACATAGCCCACCGGACCAATCTCGAAGCGCCCGAACATCTTCGTTGCCGTCAGATCGAGATAAAGCGCCTGACCATCCGTCACATGCGAATGCGGATTGGTCGTGTAGAAATCATAAAGCAAGGTCGCGCTCAGATCCCAGCCGTCGCGCAGATAGCTCACACCCATGTTCGGCTGCAGCGTCCAATAGGGGGCTCCCGCACTGTCGAGACCGTTAATGCCTTTGATACGCCCGATGGGGATGGCCATGCTGAAACCGGCACCGATATGCCAGCCGTTCTTGAGATCCCACGACAGATTGAGCGGCGAAATGATCGGGTCGCGAAGTCCCCCGGTTTGGCGTGTGACCCACCCCAAACCGGGCACCTGCCCATAACTGCTGACCGAGACCATCGGCTGGGTGACCAGCACCGCATAGCGCGCGCCGAACAAGGTCCAGGGCGTTGTCCACAACAGAGCAGGAATCTCATCCGCCACATCGGCCTTGATCGACCCAGGGCCGAAGCCGATGTTGGGCGAGACCTCGCGAGGCACAGACACGGTGCCATAGTTGGCCAGGCTGTAGAAATAGAGGCCAGGCGTTCCCGTATAGGCATAGGGAAGCCCCATCGTCGTTCCCGGCAGGACAGTGAAGGAAGCCCCGCGCTCGAAAGCGAAGCCCCGTTGTCCCATCATGAGCAGGAACGATATTGCGAGTATCGATGCTCCAAAGAGGGCGCGCATGGTTTGGTCAGCACCTCTTTTCGAAAGGGTCGAGATGATGTTGCCACCCCAGCAGTTCAGCATTCGGACGACATGCTTATGAGACATTCGATATTTTTTTGTTTTTAGCACGAAAAGCATGTTGCCTCACATCCCCCGTTCTTGGCGCACAGGCCGGTCAGCATATTTCCGGCAACCGAAACAGCACAGTATCATGCACAAAAATCTTACTAATTCGCATTCATGAATCCGCTGCGAACTTGATCAAAGTCAAATGACGCAAGGTGACACCGGCTAAATTTGGAGCTGGACACGGGAGCAAGCGGCATCCGAAACGCTACAATTTACCGGTGTATAAATACAGTGCATGTAGTGAAACATGGTTCCGATTGAGAACCGAATCTCATGCTGCGGCGCAATTGCACCGCGAAAGCATCTCCAACCTAATTCGGTGCACAAATGCACATGCGAAGCTTCTGCGGGTCGCGGTGTTCCGCAATGGCGCGCCCATTCGCTCGCATGAGTTGGGGTTTCGCACCAGAACACGACCCTCCTTCGTCATCAGCGCGCGGAGGAAGATTGTCGCCTGATCGGCTCTATTTCAAATACTTGGAGCATGTCCTTTGTCGGAAAAGTCTATCAACTTTTCCGGGACATGCTCTAGACGGTACGGAGATCACATTATGAATGAGATGACGAGCCCGACGCCTTCTGGTTCCACGCCCGTCCCCGCATCGCAACTCATGCCGCCGGATGTGTTCGAAGCGGCGATCCGCGCTGTCGGCGCCGAACGCTATCACGACAAGCATGTCTTTCATAAGCTCTTGCATGGCGGCAAGCTCAACAAGGGCCAGGTACAGGCGTGGGCACTCAACCGCTATTGCTATCAGGAGGCCGTACCGCGCAAGGATGCGGCGCTCATCAGCCGCACGCATGATCGCGAATTACGGCGCGAGTGGATCAGCCGCATCCATGATCACGACGGCTTTGGCGACGCGCCGGGCGGGATCGAGCGCTGGCTCGTGCTCACCGATGGTCTCGGACTCGACCGCGACCATGTAACGTCGTTTCGCGGCGCACTGCCGGCAACACGGCACATCGTCGAATCCTATGTTCATTTCGTCCGCGAGCAGCCGCTTACTGTCGCCGTCGCGTCTTCGCTCACAGAGCTTTTCGCGCCGTCGATCCATCGCGAGCGCATCGCCGGCATGCTGGAGAATTACAGCTTCATCGACGATCATGTACTCGCTTATTTCAAGCGTCGTTTGAGCCAAGCGCCGCGCGATGCACAATTCGCCCTCGATTATGTCAAGACGCATGCGCAAACGCGCGCGGAGCAGGAAGCCTGCGTCAGCGCCGTGCGATTCAAATGCGATGTGCTTTGGGCGCAGCTCGATGTGCTGCATCATGCCTATGTTTCGCCCGGCCTCATTCCGCCCGGCGCCTTTAGGCCGGACACAGCTGCAACCTAAATGGCGCAGCAGCGACAGCTGGGCCTGCGATCGAACCCGGATTAAGGCACGAAGGCGAAATTGCGCTGCGGCAGGCCGAATTGCGCTTTCACCTCGTCGGGCGTCAGCCCTTCATGACGCAGGGTTCGCAGAGATTTGGCTCTGAGGCTCTTCGACAATTTGCGGCCCCCCGCATCGCGCAGCAGCTCGTGATGATGATAGCAGGGAGCCGGCAGGTCGAGCAGGATCTGCAGCAGGCGATGTAAGCTCGTGGCATTGAACAGATCCTCGCCGCGCACGACATCGGTTACACCCTGCAAAGCATCATCGACGACGACTGCGATGTGATAGCTCGCCGGAATGTCCTTGCGCGAGAGCACGGCATCGCCCCAAAGCACCGGATCGGCCGTCACTTCGCGGCCTTGCATGCCGCCGCCATATTCGCGCCAACCGATCTTCTGGCCCATTCTTGCGCTCACTTGCGCAAGCGCGGCCTTCATGTCGAGGCGCAACGCCGCCGGCTGACCAGCGGCCAGCCGCGAAAGTCGTTCCGAAGTCGAAAGATGCTTGCAAGTGCCCGGATAGAGCGGCGAGCTGTCGGGATCGCGCGGCCAATCGGGCTGTTCCGCCAAAATATTCGCGACTTCGCCCCGCGAGCAGAAGCAAGGATAGACAAGATCCTGCTGCGCGAGCCGCGCGAGTGCCTCGGCATAAGCATCGAAATGTTCCGATTGCCGGCGCACCGGCTCTTCCCACGAAAGGCCGAGCCAATGCAGATCCTCGTAGATTGCCTGCTCGAACTCCGGACGGCAACGCGCGATGTCGATATCCTCGATACGCAGCAGGAGGCTGCCACCTACCGCCTGCGCCATTTCATGATTGACCAGGGCCGAATAAGCATGTCCGAGATGCAGATATCCGTTTGGCGAAGGCGCGAAACGGAACACATGCGATAAAAAGGACCTAGTCATTTCTCAGCCTGAACCAATCGGTCTCGAGCATGTCCCGGAAAAGTTGATAGACTTTTCCGGGACATGCTCTATCTATTTGAAACAGAGCCGATTTGTCTCGATCATATGGATCGCGAGCGATTCCATGTGGTCGGGATCGGCGAGCAAGGCCCTTTGCCACGGCAG
>DAIESR010000117.1 GCA_027346205.1 Beijerinckiaceae bacterium | reverse complement strand
GCCCTTGCGGATGCGCCGGCCAAGAATGGTATCGGGACCCATAGCTTCGCGGCTGAGGCTCGCCACCGGCGGATAAAGCCGCATCGCCTCTTCGATCACAGCGCGGGTTTCGACGAGATTTTGGACCTCGGCCCGCATGTCGGAAAATCGCTCTGCCTCGCGGGCGAGTCGCGCCTGCCATTCTTCCGATCGCGAGAGAAGGTACAAGGCCCAGGTCAGGGCATTCGCTGTCGTCTCATGGCCGGCGCCGATGAAGGTCACGATATTGGCGCGCACTTCCGCGTCGGAAAGGCCCGCGCCCGTCTGCGGATGCTGCGCTTCGAGCAGCAGGGTAAGGAGATCGCGCGGCACTGACGCCAGGGCATCCGCAGCTCTCTCTTTTCGGCGCATCAAGATCGTATCGACGGCTGCGTCGAAAAAGGTGAGTGACTTTTGGCTACGCCAACGCGCGAGGCGGGGCACAAAGTCGGGAAGATCAAGCAGGTCGGCGGGATCGAGCCGACCGATGGTCTCGAAATAGCTGGTCAGCGCGGCCATGAAATTTTCCGGCGCGGCGCCGAGCCCATCGCCAAGAATCGTGCGTTGAAGCGCATCGAGCGTGACCCGCCCCATAGCCTTTTGCATGTCAATGATCGCGCCGTCGCGTCGCCGCAACCAACGACTCACCAAGGCATCGGCGATATCGGCCATGGGCAGCGCGAAGGCCTGCACATTCTTCGCCGAGAAGAGTGGCGCCGCCGCGCGTCTTTGGGTGCGCCATTGCTCGCCTTCCGCGGTGAGCAAGCCATCGCCGAGACCGGGAGCCAGAACCCGCCGCTGCAGCGCATCCTTACGGTAGTTCTCGGCATTGTCGACCAATATGTGGCGGATGGCGGAAGGTGCGCTGACGACGGCGGCCGGACCGAGAATTGTGCCGCCGGTGAGGATAAAACGGTCGAAATGGGCTTGCGTCCAAGTCTCGATCGGGTTGCGGCGGAGCACGGCAAGCGTGGCGAACGGCCCGAGCGGCGTATCGCGCGGGACCGGCGCGGGCGGACGAAACAGGCGGGGCTCGTGAGGCGGCGGCGAATGAGTCAAGAGGTGATCCCCAGAGCATGTCCTACTGCTGGCGGCAAATGGCCGGCGGCAGGCTCCACACTTGGTCTATCTGGCTGTCGATCCAAGATATGGAACATTCCCCCTGCGGGAAAAGTCGAGCGATTTTCGACAACCTGCGCCAAACCTACCATTCGCACGGGAGGGATGCCGGGGCACTTTCCCATCGCCGGTGTGTTCAGGTGGGCTTGCGGGCTACGCGAGCGCGTTATAGAACGCGCTGTCCATCGGTAAGCTCCCTTCGTCTAGCGGTCTAGGACGTCGCCCTCTCACGGCGAAAACAGGGGTTCGAGTCCCCTAGGGAGCGCCAATTATTTCAATATTTCATTGATTATCTTAAGCTGCCAGGGGCAGACATACGGAAATTTTACGGAATTAATGCCCCCGGATGGCGGCGGACGTCACCGAACTTAACGGTTACAGCACGCCAATTCATAATCCGCGGTGCCTGACCTGCACCTGCTTACCCATCGTCCTCATCTCGCCAACATAACCTTCCCGGTCGAACTATGTTCGCGGCGCCCATCCTGTCGGAGTCATTCTTATAGTCCGAGACAGGACCAAGGAAGAAATGAAAGTCTTGATAGCCGCCGTCGCGATCCTGAACATCGGCCGGATGAACGACAGCATGCAGAACCAGACCTAACGTGTCGACGAGAATATGCCGCTTCTTGCCTTTGATCTTTTTGCCCGGATTCCTTGGGTCCAGCCTGCGGCTGGTCCAAGGACAAGCTCCGCCGTGGCGGTCGATGCGAGCCCCTTTTTCTGAGCTTTTGACGCTTTGGCTGTCAATCACGGTGGCGGTCGGACAGGCATCACATTCTGCTCGTGCGCGACAAAGTTCGTAGAGCGCGTGGTGGATACGATCCAATGTGCCATCATAGGTCCATAGATCGAAATAGCCGTAGATCGTGCTCTTCGGTGGCAGATCCTTCGGAATCGCCCGCCATTGGCAGCCGGCGGACAAAATATACATGAGGCGGTTCATCGTCTCACGCATGACCGACCTTGCACTTGCCACGACCACGCTTGCCCGGCGGGATCAGCGGCTCGATCAATGGCCATTCGGCGTCAATCAGATCGCTCGATAGCGCAATTTGCCGCGATGGTAACGGCCGCGGTCCTCTACCGTCTACGTCGGTGACTTCCGCCGAATCTGGCGATATCCCTTGAATCACAAATGATTCATACAATTCAATATCTCTTCGGACGGACACTGGGGCCTGAGAGGCGAAGACATGCTAAGGAAGGTGGCTGGTTTGTTTGCCGTCGAATAGCGCATTTCGGGAGCGGGCGTTTTCCTGACGCGATATCCTTGGCAAAAGTTGAGGCCGGAACAGAAGAATGAGCTTTCGATCGATCTATCGGCACGGCTTCGTCCGTGTCGCCGCCTGCACTGTCCGCGCGAGCCTTGCCGAACCCGAGGCCAATGCCGCGGCGATCCTCGATATGCTTGCGTCCTTGCATGGGCGCTCGACGGCGGTCGCCGTGTTCCCGGAATTGGCGCTGTTGGCCTATGCGATCGACGATTTGCTTCTCCAGGACGCTTTGCTCACCAGCGTCGAACGCGCCGTCGATCGCTTGATCGAAGCCTCAGTAGAGCTGGTGCCGCTCATTCTCGTCGGGGCGCCCTTGCGCCATGCGGGGCGCCTTTATAATTGCGCGCTCGCGATCCATCGCGGTCGGCTTCTCGGCGTCGTGCCGAAGGTCCATCTGCCGAACTATCGCGAATTCTATGAACGTCGTCATTTCGCGTCCGGCGCGGGAACAGAGGGCAGCGAGATCCGGATCGGCGCGCATTGGGCGCCCTTCGGTCCCGATCTGCTCTTCGTCGCGGAAGATGTCGACCATCTTGTGGTTCATGCGGAGGTCTGCGAGGACCTCTGGGTGCCGATCCCGCCGAGTTCGGCTGCGGCGCTCGCAGGCGCCACGGTTCTCGCCAATCTTTCGGCGAGCAATATCACGATCGGCAAGAGCGACACGCGCCGCCTGTTGTGCCAATCGCAATCGGCCCGTTGCCTTGCCGCCTATCTCTATTCGGCGGCTGGCATGGGTGAGTCGACGACGGATCTCGCATGGGACGGGCAGACCTCGATCGTCGAGAATGGGGTCGTGCTCGCAGAATCGCCACGGTTTCCGGATCAAGGCCAATATGTGTTGGCCGATGTCGATCTCGATCTTCTGATGCAGGAGCGTTTGCGCCAGGGCACATTCGACGACAATCGTCGCAGTGTCGCAAAGGACAAGAGCTTTCGCCGCGTGTCCTTTTGGCTTGCGCCTCCGAACGACGACATCGGGTTTGAGCGCGTGATCGAGCGCTTTCCTTTCGTGCCAGCGAACCGGGAGAGATTGGCGCAGGATTGCTATGAGGCTTATAATATCCAGGTGGCGGCGCTCGAACAGAGGCTCTCGTCGGCGGGCGTGACCAAGCTCGTGATCGGCGTCTCGGGCGGACTTGATTCGACGCATGCGCTGATCGTCGCCGCCAAGGCGATGGATCGGCTCGGCCTGCCGCGCAGCAATATTATGTCATTCACGATGACGGGCTGTGCGACGAGCGAGATCACTAATGCCAATGCACATGCC
>DAIESR010000530.1 GCA_027346205.1 Beijerinckiaceae bacterium | reverse complement strand
CAAGAGAATGAAATCGCCATAGCGGGAGACGAGGAAGCTTTTGATCTCTTTGTTGCTCTCGCCGGCCGTGATGCGCTGACGGATCAGCACGCGCAGATCATGCGCAAGCGTCGCTTGCGAATCGTCGATCGATTCGTTCTGGCAGACGAGGCAGCGCAATTGCGCCGACAGAGCCCGGGCGCGCGCCTCGAGCTTCGGATCCTTCAGCATCTCGCCGGGCTCGACCGCGAAGGAAAGGCTCGGCATCAACGTGAAGAAGAGAATGGCGGCGAGCGCCGGAAGCTTTCGGCCCATGTTCACTCCGCCGGCTGTGGCATAGCTCCTGAGAGCTTTTGGAGGCGCCGCGCAGCACCGATCCTGAGCCGACGGTCGCTCAGCGATACGAAGCCGCCGAAGGCCATGACAAGAGCCCCGAACCAGATCAGCACCACCAAAGGCTTCCAATAGAGGCGCGCATCATAGGTGCCGTTCGATCCGCTGTTTGTGATACTGACATAGACTTGGCCGAGGTCCAGCGTCGCGATTCCCGCCTCGGCGCGACTCATCCGACGCACCGGATAGAAGCGCAGCGCCGGATCGATGGTCGCGACCTGCACGCCGCCGGAACGGATCGCGACATGCGCCAGTTTCGCGCTGTAATTCGGCCCTTCGGCGACGCCAAAACTCCGCACCACCAGCTCATAAGGGCCGACCGGAATAATATCGCCGGGCTTGATCACCATGACCTTCTCCACGCCCCAGCCAGTCGCAGCAAGACCGAGCAAAGTCACGCCGAGACCGGCATGGGCGAAGGCGGTGCCATAGGCGCTGCGCGGCAGGCCGACGGCGCGGTGAAACACCCCGGACAACGAGCCTCCGCGAAAGATTTTGCCAAAGAGATCGACGAAAGCGCCGACGATCGTAAAGACCGCCAGCCCGGCGACGACCACGGAGACGACGGGGCCGCCCTGCCAGGCGGCGAAGCCGAGTATGGCGACAACGCCGACAGCGACCGCCACGACGAGCCTTTGCGCCGCGCCGAGCAGATCGCCGCGCTTCCAAGCGAGCATCTGGCCGATCGGCATCAGCAGGAACAAAGGCAGGACAAGTGGCACGAAGGTCGCGTTGAAGAAAGGCGCGCCGACCGAAATCTTCTCGCCCGTCAGGGCTTCGAGCGCCAGCGGATAAAGCGTGCCGACGAAGACGGTGGCGCAGGCCGTCGACAGCACAAGATTATTGAGAACGAGCGCACCCTCGCGCGAGACCGGCGCGAAGAAGCCGCCCGCCTTCAGATCATTGGCCCGCGCCGCAAAGAGCGCCAGAGAACCGCCGATAAAAACCACAAGGATCAGAAGGATGAACACGCCGCGCTGTGGGTCCGATGCAAAGGAATGCACCGACGTGAGCACGCCCGAGCGGACGAGGAACGTGCCAATGAGCGACAGCGAAAAGGCGAGGATCGCGAGAAAGATCGTCCAGATCTTCAGGGCTTCGCGCTTTTCCATCACGGCGGCCGAATGCAAAAGCGCAGTAGCCGCGAGCCAAGGCATCAGCGAAGCATTTTCGACGGGGTCCCAGAACCAGAAGCCGCCCCAACCCAAAGTGTAATAGGACCAATAGGACCCCATGGCGATGCCGAGCGTCAGAAACACCCAGGCAAGCAGGGTCCAAGGCCTGACCACCCGTGCCCAGACCGCATCGATGCGCCGGCAGATCAATGCCCCAGCTGCGAAGGAGAAGGTGATCGAAAGCCCGACATAACCGAAATAGAGAAGCGGCGGATGAATGGCGAGGCCAGGGTCCTGCAGCAAAGGATTGAGATCAAGCCCCTCCATCGGCGGGTTGGCGACGCGCGCGAAAGGATTGGAGGTGAGCAGGATAAACAGGAGAAAGGCGGCGCTGATCCAAGACTGCGCGCTGAGCACGGCGGCATGGAGATCTTGCGGCATGGATCGCCGGGCTGCGGCAACCAAAGCCGAGAAGGTCGCGAGAATCAGCACCCAGAGGAGCATGGAGCCCTCGTGATTGCCCCAAACTCCCGCAATCTTGTAGATCAACGGCTTCGCCGAATGCGAATTCTGAACGACGTTGACGACCGAGAAATCCGACGTCACATGCGCATAGACCAAAGCGCCGAAGGCCATGGCAACGAAGAGGAATTGCACAAGCGCGACGGATGGCGCCGTCGCCATCAATCGCTCGTCACGCACGGTCACACCCCAAAGCGGCACCACGGAATTAAAAAGCGCAAGGGCAAGCGCGAGAACGAGCGCATAATGGCCGGTTTCGACAATCATTTATCTCACTCCGTCGCTCTATCTTATTCCGTTGCGGCGCGCACCGCGCCACCTTTGGCGCCCTCTTGCCAAACACCCTGCTTCTTCAACGCGGCGGCAACTTCGCGCGGCATGTAACGCTCGTCATGTTTGGCGAGAACATTGCTCGCCATCATGCCGGAGGCGCTAAGCGCGCCATCGGCCACGACCCCCTGCCCTTCACGGAAGAGATCCGGCAATTGCCCTTTAAAGGTCACGGCCACATCATCCTTGCCGTCGGTCACGACGAAATGAACCGTCGTGCCGTCATGCACCACCGTGCCTTTTTTCACGAGGCCGCCAATCCGCACCCGTGTGCCTGGGGCAAGATCCTTGGCGGCCACTTCACTCGGTGTGTAGAAGAAAACGATGTTATCCCGCAAAGCATAGAGCACGAGCCCTGTAGCTCCACCGAGAACGACGAACGCCGATAGGATGAGCGTCAAACGTTTCTTCTTACGGGTCATGAGTTCAGTCCCAATTCACGGGCCAGCGCATCGATGCGCGCCATAGCGCCGGTGTCGCTACCAAAATTGCGGCGCGCCGAGGCGAGAGCCTCGCGCGCCTTGTCCATCTCGTTCATGACCTTGTAAGCGCGGATGAGGCGCAACCAACCGTCGATGTCATGCCCGTTTTGAGCGAGCCGCGCCGCGAGCCTGTCGACCATCGAATGAATCGCCGCGGCGCGCGCAGTCGGTGACAGGGCAGCGATCGCCGCCGCTTCACCTGCCTTCGGCGGCGACGCTTGCTTGAGCGCCGCGATCCGCGCTTCGAGATCGGTCCGCGTGGACGAACCTTGTGGCAATTGCACCAAGAGCTTTTGCCAATAGCTCAGAGCAACCTCTTTATTGTTATCCTGAGCGGCAGCAAGACCAAGAAAAAACAATGCCTTTAGCGGCGGCGGGTTGGCGGCCCCGGCATGCGCGAACAGCTTGCGCGCATCCTCGGTCACGACACCATTGGCGGCATAGACCAAAGTTTCGCCCAAGACCGTTTCGCGCTGCGGTGTCTCGCCCAGCTTCTGCAGCGCCATGGAAGCAGCACGCACGGCATCCGGGAAACGCCCGACGGCCATATAGGCGGGCACGAGCACCTCATAGCCGCGGCCATCATCAGGATGCTTCAGCAGATGCGCCTCGACTTTGGCAATGGCGGCGGGAAGCGTCATGTTCTGCGGCGCCACGTTGAGCCGCGCAGAAAGCGGATCATCTGGCCAGCTCGGATGGCCAAGCTTCAAATAGAGGCCAAGCGATAAGGCAGGCACGAAAGCGAGCGCCACAAGGGCGACGAGACGCTGCCGGAATGGCGAAGCATTTTTCGCCGGCGACGAGACGCCATCCGTCGCCTGCAGCAGTCGCCGCGCCGCTTCGGTCCTAGCCATTTCCGCATCTTGCGGCGACAGCAGTTCACTGTCGGCCTCGCGTGCAATCTCTGCAAGCTTGGCCTTATAGAAGGTGACATCCGGCGCGGTCTGCTCCGCCGCGGCACGTGGCTTTCTCGCGAGCGGCCACAGAATCGCGAAAACCGCAGCGCCCGTCAAAAGCGCAAAAAGGCCCCAAAGCATGGCGTTCCCTTGAGCCGACGGAAGATATTCGGCCCATGACTAAAGATTCTGAACAGATCCGGCAGAGCAGATACCATTCTTTCGTGAACTCGGCCGGTCCTCAGTGCGAGGAAACGACCACGAAAGTCGAGGCTCATCTCGTTGCCGGTGGGCTCCGGTAAACTTCCGGCGTCCCTTATAGAAAATGCTTTAAAGCATTTTATCATGTCGAGGGAAGCATTTCCGGCGTCACATGGAGGAAATCGAAATGCACCTCTCTCGTTGCAACATGGACAAAAGCGCACAGCCCTGCGTAATGAACATCCTGCTAACATCACAATGACTTGAATAAAGTCGCTGGCCTTATGCAAGTGATCGATTCCGATAATATTGAGCAGCAAGTGACCAGAGACATGTGAGCGGGAACCGGGCGCTCCTATGCCTCACGGCCAAGCTACACCGCCGCCGGCAATTCGAGCTCGGCACGCAAGCCACCCATCGGACTCGCATCGAGCCGCAGCGCGCCGCCATAGAGTGCGGCGAGATCAACGACGATGGAAAGGCCGAGGCCAGAGCCCGGCCTTGTCTCGTCCAGACGGCGGCCCCGCCGCATTGCCGCTTCGCGGAGCTCTGGCGCCAGGCCCTCGCCATCATCATCAATGGTGACGCGAAAGAATGACCTGCCGCCCTGCTGCCCAGCGTCGGCAAAGGGCTCAATCGCGATCATCACATTATGATGTGCCCATTTGCCGGCATTGTCGACGAGATTGCCGATCATCTCTTCGAGATCCTGGCGCTCACCCTGGAAGCGCAGACCTTCGATCGCCTTCAGCGCAAAAGCTATACCGCGATCGTGATAGATCTTGTCGAAAATATGAACGAGTGCCATCGCCACCGGCGCTATCTCCGTGACATGGCCGAGTATGCCGGCGCGCGCGGCGACCCGTGCGCGATCGAGATAATAGGTCACCTGATCACGCATCAGCGCCGCCTGCTCGCGGACCTTAACGGCAAGTTGGCTTTCGTCCTCGTCGGCCTCGTTGATGATGACGCTGAGCGGCGTCTTCAACGCATGCGCGAGATTGCCCACCTCGTTGCGAGCCCGCTCGACGACTTCACGATTGGCGACGACGAGAAGATTGAGTTCGGAGGCAAGCGGCGCAATATCGCGCGCGAAAGCACCTTCGATCGCCTCACGCTCACCACGTCGGATCGCTGCCACACCTTCGTGAAAACGGCGCAGTGGCAACAAGCCATAATGGAGCTGCAGGACGGAAGAACCGACAAGAGCCGCGGCAAGCAAGACGAAGGTGATAATGAGCTCGAATTCGAAGTGGGCAATATCCACATCCATGCTTTCCGGCGTCGCCGCGACCTGGACCAGATAAATGCCCTGGTCGCCGAGATCGATGATCCGCTCGACCAGCCGCAATGTGCGATCGTCGGGCCCCTTCACATAGCCCTTACGCGTGCCACCGATCCCGGCCGGAATATTCTGATCGGCGAGTTTCGGCAGCCTCGCCGCGAAAAGCGAGCGCGAGCTCTTGATGTCCTGCTTATCGCCATCGACCCGAGTGATCTGCCAATACCAGCCGGAAAGCGCGAGCTCGAATTGCGGCTCGCCGAGTTCGCCGGGATCGGCCCGATTTTCCTCCGATGGCGAGGCGACGTCGGCAACGAGTGCGCGAAGATAAACCCCGAGCCTTTCGTCGAACCGCGATTCCGCCGTCGCACGATAGAGCGTCGAAAGGCCGATGCCGGCGGCAAGCAGGATGACCGAACTCAACACCGCTGCGGAAAAGAACAGCCGCGTCCCGATTGACCAACTTTTCGGTGACGGTAAACGCATGACGTGGAAATCCCGGCCAAGGCCCCCTGACCAAAGGCTACGGCCAGACTCAAGCATCCCCAATGACGGGATCGGATGGGCTGCGTTTGCCTGAAACCGTTTCGGCAGAAGGCGGTGTCAGCACATAGCCAAGGCCTCGCATGGTCTGGATAATGTCAATCCCGAGCTTCTTGCGCAAACGCCCCACGAAGACTTCGATCGTGTTGGAATCGCGATCGAAGTCTTGATCGTAGAGATGCTCGACGAGCTCGGTGCGTGACACGACCCGGCCGACATGGTGCATCAGATAGGCGAGCAGCCGATATTCATGCGAAGTGAGCTTGATGGGATTGCCATCGACGCTCACCCGTCCGGTCCGCGTATCGAGGGTCAAGGAGCCACA
>DAIESR010000529.1 GCA_027346205.1 Beijerinckiaceae bacterium | reverse complement strand
GGCCGAAGACGCGGCGCGCAAGGCGGCGGAGCATGGCATGCGCACGCTCGAAGTCGAAGTCTCTGGGCCGGGATCCGGGCGTGAATCAGCTTTGCGGGCCTTGCAGGCCGCGGGTTTCACCGTCACGTCGATCCGTGATGTGACCCCTATTGCGCATAATGGCTGCCGGCCGCGTAAGAGACGGCGGGTGTGAGTGTGCCGTTGTGTTTGTATCTTTTGCCGAAAGCCGATCGGGTGGATGGGGTTGAAGCGTGAGTTGGCGGGTTGGAGTTTGAGAATTGATTGATAGGGGGTCGGTCATGCGCTGCCGTGCATTGTCGACGAATCCCGTCAGGTCCACAGGCTGTAGTTCCGTGACCCGGCCACGTTGGCAGAGCGTCGCGGCTTCTCGACGAAGGGTGCGAACGTGATCCAAAAAAATTGGCAAGAGCTCATCAAGCCGAACAAGCTCGAAGTTGCGCCCGGCGACGATCCGAAACGGTTTGCGACGGTTGTTGCCGAGCCGCTCGAGCGCGGCTTTGGCGTGACGCTTGGCAATTCGCTGCGGCGTATTCTTTTGTCGTCGCTGCAAGGCGCGGCGATCACGTCCGTTCATATCGACGGCGTGTTGCATGAGTTCTCGTCGATCCCCGGCGTTCGCGAGGACGTGACCGATAGCGTGCTCAACATCAAGGACATTGCCATCAAAATGCAGGGCGATGGACCGAAGCGCATGGTGTTGAAGAAGCAAGGACCAGGCAAGGTCATGGCGGGTGATATCGCCACGGTGGGTGATGTGCAGGTTCTCAATCCGGAACTCGTCATCTGTACGCTCGACGAAGGGGCGGAGATCCGTATGGAATTCACCGTCGACACCGGCAAGGGGTATGTGGCGGCCGATCGCAATCGCACGGAAGACGCGCCGATTGGGCTCATCCCGATCGATAGCCTCTATTCACCTGTTAAGAAGGTTAGTTATCGTGTTGAAAATACACGTGAAGGTCAGATTCTTGATTACGATAAGCTGACCATGGACATCGAGACCAATGGTGCTGTCGGTCCGGAGGACGCGATCGCATTCGCCGCACGCATCTTACAGGATCAGCTCAATGTCTTCGTCAATTTCGAAGAGCCGCGCCGCGAAGAGGTGAGCCCGACCATTCCGGAACTTGCCTTCAATCCGGCTCTGCTCAAGAAAGTCGACGAGCTTGAGCTTTCCGTGCGTTCCGCCAATTGTCTCAAGAACGACAACATCATCTATATCGGTGATCTCATTCAGAAGACCGAAGCGGAAATGCTCCGGACGCCGAATTTCGGCCGCAAGTCTCTGAATGAAATCAAGGAAGTTCTCGCCCAGATGGGTCTCCATCTCGGCATGGAGGTCACGGGCTGGCCGCCGGAGAACATCGAAGAACTCGCCAAGCGGTTCGAAGAGCATTATTGAAAACCTGTTCCTTCTCCCGCCGACAGGCCGGGTGTGTCCGGCCTGAACATTTCAGGCGCTGAACTCGAGGGCGCTAGAATTCAGGCGGGAAAAGCAAAGCAGCACTGACGGCCGTACCTTGGCACGGCGGCCGCAAAAAGGAGTAGGCTCATGTATCACGGTCGCGCCAAGCGGCGCTTCAACCGCACGCATGAGCATCGCAAAGCGATGTTCATGAATCTTTCTCAGGCTCTCATCAAGCATGAGCAGATCACGACGACTTTGCCGAAGGCCAAGGATCTGCGGCCTGTCGTGGAAAAGCTCGTGACTCTGGCCAAGCGTGGCGATCTCCACGCTCGGCGTCAGGCGATTGCGCAGATCAAGGATGTCGAACTCGTCAGAAAGCTTTTCGACGTGCTCGCGCCCCGCTATGACGAGCGCCATGGCGGTTATACGCGCGTCCTCAAGGCGGGCTTCCGCTATGGCGACAATGCGGCCATGGCGGTGATTGAATTCGTCGATCGCGACGAAGAGGTGAAGGGGCGCGACTCTGGCCCGGTTCCAGAGCGGCAGGAAGCCGCGGCGTAAGGCCGCTGGGACCATCCTTTGCCACATCGATTTTGGAGGAGCGATGATCGGGCGCAGCGTGACCGGCTGTTTCGGCTGTTCGATCGTCCGACTGGCCATGAGCCTTATTGTGGCTCTTGGCTTGGCAGCTCCTCTTTCAACCTTCGGCGCAGCCGAAGATTTCCGCGCGCTGCCGGCCTCGCGCGCGGAAATCACACTGTCTTTTGCGCCGGTCGTCAAAAAGGTGCAGCCGGCGGTCGTGAACGTCTATGCGTCGCGCACTGAACAGTTGCCGCGCAATTCGCTTTTCGACGATCCTATCTTCCGGCATTTTTTCGGCGACAGCGGCGGTAGTGCTGGTCGACAGAAAGCGCGATCGCTTGGGTCGGGCGTGCTCGTCGATCCATCAGGTCTTGTCGTCACTAATAATCATGTCATCGAGGGCATGAATGATGTGAAGGTCGCGCTGGCCGATCAGCGCGAGTTCCACGCAGATATCGTCTTGCGCGATCAGCGCACCGATCTCGCCGTGTTGCGGCTGCGCGGGCATGGTCCGTTTCCTTATGTCGAGCTGGGAGATTCGGACGCGCTGCAAGTCGGCGATCTCGTGCTTGCGATCGGCAATCCATTCGGCGTGGGGCAGACGGTCACACAGGGCATTGTTTCCGCGCTCGCCCGCACCCAGGTCGTCATCTCCGACTATGGCTTTTTCATTCAGACCGATGCGGCGATCAATCCCGGCAATTCTGGTGGCCCGCAGGTAGACATGGCTGGCCGCGTCGTCGGCATTAATTCGGCGATTTTCACACAGACGGGCAGCACGGTCGGGATCGGCTTCAGTATTCCGGCCAATATGGTGAAGATCGTCGTCGCGACGGCGAAAAATGGCGGCAAGCGGGTCCGGCGGCCCTGGCTCGGTGCCAGCCTGCAACGCCTCAGCCGGGAGATCGCGGATTCCCTGGGGTTGGACCGTCCTATTGGCGCTCTCGTCACCGATGTCGTGCCACATGGTCCCGCCGACGAGGCCGGGTTACGGCATGGGGATCTTATCGTCAGCGTCGATGGCCAGACGATCGAAGATGCCGAGGCCTTTGGTTACCGTTTCGCCACAAAACCGCTTGGGGCGACCGCTGCGATCGGCATAAAGCGTGGCGGCAGGCCTATGACGCTGACCGTCAAATTGGAGCCCGCGCCGGAGGTTCCGGCGCGGGACCCTATCAAGATAGCGGGAAGCTCGCCCTTCGCCGGGGCGACTGTCGTCAATCTCTCGCCTGCTGTCGCCGAGGAACTCTCGATCGAGACGCCGAAGGAAGGGGTGGTAATCAGTGATATCGCCAATGGCTCTCAAGCCGCCGTGGTCAATCTACACAAGGGCGATGTCATCATCTCGGTCAATGACACGAAGATCGCGACGACGCGCGATCTTGAAAAAGCGACCCGCGGCAAGCGTTATTATTGGAAGATCAGCATAGCCCGCGGCAAGCAGCTCATCACCACCGTGCTCGGCGGATAAGGCCTCGTTCTGAAAGGCTCGGCGTTTCGGGCCGAGACCAGACTTCTATTTTTTCATGGTATCAGAATGGCTTATGCCGCTTTCTTCGCAGCTTTCTCGGCTTGCTTGAGGCGCGTGAGGCGGCGCCTCAGCGATATCCAGAGCTGCCGTATTTCTTCGGCCGCTTTGCCATGTGGCTCGACCTCCGTTACGCCCATGCCTTCGCGCGCTGCCTCCTGGTAGTCGACGCGCGAGGCGACAAAGGGCTGTAGCAGCGCGCCCATGGCTTCGAGGGCAGCGGCGCCGTCGCGTACGCGCGCGCTTTCAGGTTGAGGCGAGCATTGCGTCAGCACGAAAGCATAGTCTTTTCGTAGCGTCTTGAGCTTGCCACGGGTCGTTTCGCTCGACCAAATGTCGAATATGGTCGGTCGGGCGGGAATGATGCAGAGATCCGAAGATGCCATAGCGGCGTCGCTAGCTGGCGAATCCGTGGCCGGTGTGTCGATGATCACGAGGTCGATGTGGCTTTTTGCCAGGGCGGCGAGCACGATAGGGAGCTTTGTCGGCGAGACGGCTTCGACCGGAATGTCCTTGCCAGGGCGCCGATGACCCCATTTGATGATGGATTTCTGCGGGTCCATATCGATCAGGAAGACACGTTCGCCTGCATCCTTGGCGGCGACGGCAAGACAGGCAGCCAGTGTACTCTTGCCTGTGCCACCCTTCTGATTGATGAATGCGATCGTACGCATGCGACGAAGTTCCTCGAGCCGGAGCAATCTTCCGATCATCTTGGAATCTCATCGAAACATTAACCGATTGATAAATGCGAGGGATGACGGACAGAGCCGTGCTCTGAGATTATTCTGCCGCCGGTGGATTATATCCCCTTCTTTTTGCTTGGCGGCGTGTTCAAATGGGATCGGATGTCGGACCTTTTCACTGCCGCAGGTTTAGCTGAGGACGCGCCGCATCCGCTGGCGGATCGGCTGCGGCCGCGGAGTCTAGAAGACGTGGCGGGCCAGGAGCATCTTCTCGGGCCCGACGGTGCGCTGACGCGTCTCGTCCACGCGGGCTCGCTCGGCAGCCTGATTTTTTGGGGGCCGCCCGGCACAGGCAAGACGACGGTGGCGCGCCTCTTGGCGCGAGAGACGAAGCTCGGCTTTGTCCAGATCTCAGCCATATTCTCCGGCATTGCCGAGCTGAAGAAAGTCTTCGAAGAGGCGCGCAAGAGACGGACGACGGGGCAGGGCACCTTGCTCTTCGTCGATGAAATCCACCGCTTCAACCGCACTCAGCAGGACAGTTTCCTACCGGTGATGGAAGACGGCACGATCACTTTGATCGGCGCGACGACCGAAAATCCGAGTTTCGAGCTCAATGCGGCTTTGCTGTCTCGCGCCCGCGTCCTGGTTTTTCGTGCGCTTGACGAGGCCGCACTCGAAAGGCTTCTGGCACGGGCGGAGGAGATCGAAGGCAAAGTTCTGCCGCTCGATGCCGACGCGCGTGCAGCCCTTTTGCGCATGGCCGATGGCGATGGCCGTGCTGTCTTGACACTCGCGGAGGAGGTCTGGCGCGCGGCTGCCCCGGGTCAGATCTTCGATACGGCAATGCTTGCCGAAATCGTGCAAAGGCGCGCGCCGATCTATGACAAGGCGCAGGAGGGTCATTACAATCTCATCAGCGCGTTGCATAAGGCAGTGCGTGGCTCCGATCCCGATGCCGCGCTCTATTATCTCTCCCGCATGCTCGATGCCGGCGAGGCGCCGCTCTTTCTCGCGCGCCGCATCGTCCGCATGGCGATCGAAGACATAGGGCTTGCCGATCCGCAGGCGCTTGTCGTCGCCAATGCGGCGAAGGACGCCTATGATTTCCTGGGGTCTCCGGAGGGCGAACTCGCTCTGGCCAATGCCGTGATCTATCTGGCGACGGCGCCGAAATCCAATGCCGCTTATAAAGCCTATGGCGCGGCCATGCGGCTCGCCAAAGAGCATGGCTCGCTGATGCCGCCAAAGATCATTCTCAATGCGCCGACCAAGCTGATGAAGAACGAGGGCTATGGCGCGGACTATGAATATGACCATGATGCGCCGGATGCGTTTTCCGGCCAGGATTATTGGCCGGAAGCGCTCGGTTGTCACAAGCTTTACGAGCCCGTCGATCGCGGCTTCGAACGCGAGATCAGGAAGCGCCTCGACTATTGGGAAAAATTGAGAAAAGCGCGGTGACGAGTGGTGTTCCGAGTACCTATATGATCTTCTTGATCATTCGACTGAAATCCGTGCCTATTTCCGAGGGCGTGACTTGCGTCCTCGGACTCTTCGGGCTCGCTGCCTTTTTCCCGATACGGGCGTTGTTGTGAACGTACAGAGTTTAAAAGTTACCGAAGATGAAGAGGGCATGCGGCTCGATCGCTGGTTCAAGCGGCGTTTGCCGACGCTCTCTCTATCGCATTTGAACAAGATCGTGCGGACCGGCCAAGTCTGCGTCGATGGTGCACGGGTGACAACAGCGACGCGCCTCGCCGCCGGGCAGCAGATCCGCGTGCCGCCGCTGGAAGTCGCGCCGGCGCCGGCCAAGCGTCCTTTCTCGGAGGAGGATCGCCGGGCGCTGCGCGACATGATCCTCTTTGAGGATCGCGACCTCATCGTGCTCAACAAGCCTTTCGGACTAGCGGTGCAAGGCGGTTCCGGAACTTTGCGGCATATCGACGGGATGCTGGAATCGCTCGCCAATGAGCAGGGCGAGCGACCGGTGCTCGTGCATCGGCTCGACCGCGATACCTCGGGCGTATTGCTCGTCGCCAAGACGCGCCGCGTCGCAGCCGATCTCGGCGAGATCTTCCGCTCGCGCCAGGCGCAAAAAATCTATTGGGCTCTGGTCGAAGGTGTGCCCAAGCCCGTACAAGGCCGCATATCGCTTTTTCTCGCCAAGGGTGAGGGCATGGGGGCGGCGCGGGGGCAGGGTCCGCATGGGCATGGCGACCGCGCCGCCTTGGAGAAGATGCGCATCGCCAAACATGGCGATGAGGAAGCCCGTCATTCGGTCACCTATTACACGGTGGTCGATAAGATCGCGCCACGACTGGCCTGGCTGTCGATGAAGCCGATTACCGGCCGCACCCATCAATTGCGCGCCCATGCCGAGGCGATCGGTCATCCGATCATCGGTGATCCGAAATATGGCGGCAATGCAAAAGAACCACGGAGGCATGATCCTTTGCGGATGATCCCCGAAGGCGTCGAGCGCAAATTGCATCTGCTCGCGCGCCGCATCATCCTGCCGCATCCGCGCGGCGGCACGCTCGATGTGACGGCGCCGCTGCCGCCGCATATGCAGAACAGCTTCGACATGTTCGGCTTCGATGTGAAGCGTTACGACCCGATCGACGCCGCGCCGGAGTGACGGTCGATAGGGCGAACATGCGCTTGCTCGCAACGTTCTTGCGACAACAAGCTTGGTATATTGGCTCTCGGAATGCGCAGATTACGTCCGTATTTTTTGCGCTGCAAGAAGGTTTCGTTGATTTTTTGTGCGCTGCATGCAAGGCTGGCAATGTCGTCGGTCGGGGACTCAACCCCTACGTCGGGACGAAAGGAGGATTGCATGTTTATCAAATTTGAGGACGTCCTTAACTTTGGTATGAAGCGGATCGAGACGGTCACGGCGGCTACAGCGTCGACGACCAAGGGCCTTCAGGCCATTGCGGCTGAGGCGGCGGATTACTCGAAGAAGTCCTTCGACAGCAGCTGCGCGTTCGCAGAGAAGCTGCGGCACACCAGCAAGCCCGACGAAATCGTCGATATGCACTCGAGCTTTGCTAAAGCTGTTTACGATGACTTCATCAACAAGGCGACAAAGATCAGCCAGATTTATTCCGACTTGGCCAAAGAGGCGTTCCAGGAACTGACCAAGCAGGAACTGACCAAGGAAGTGCCGGTCACAGTTGCGCCTGCGGCCCAACCTCCAGTCGTTGCACCGGCCCCGAAGGCGCCCGTCGCGTCGCAGCAGAGCTGATTGTCTCCGACAATCCAGCGATCATACCTAATCCGACAAAAAGCGCTCGAACAGCTCTGCCTGCCGAGCGCTATTTTTATGTTGGGCGATGAAGTCGAGGCGGTGCCCGACGCTCGGCATTGCCTCAATTCTTTCGAGATAATTATTACGCCCCAAGCCGCAGCGGCTCATCCTGCATGTTATACTATCCGCTGTTGCGCAGCCCCGCCGAGATTCCATTGATCGTGAGCTGAATGCCACGCAGGATCTGTTCGTCCTTACTGTTGGCGGCGCGATGCAATTTCAAGAACTCGACCTGAATATGGTTCAACGGATCGAGATAGGGCACGCGCATCCGTAAGGAGCGATCCAATATCGGATTGTCCTGCAGCAATTCCGCCTGTTTGGTGATGGCGAGAAGCGCCTCGATCGCATCGGCCCATTCGGCACGGATACGTCCAAAAATCTCCTCCCGCAGAGCCTGG
>DAIESR010000518.1 GCA_027346205.1 Beijerinckiaceae bacterium | reverse complement strand
GTCAGCCGGCGCGCCCGCCGGCCGAGATCTTACGCCGCTTGCCGCTATCGAAACGAGTCCGCCGCGGCGCCTAAATGCACCGCAAAGCGTATAATTTCACGCGAATTCCGGTGCAGCGTTGTCACCGGTCGCACCACCTGCGCCCGAGGGCGCATGACGGTAAAGATCCAATTTCTGACACCGCGAAAGAAACGCCCGGGCCGCCGTGCCGTCAACGAGCGCTGCATGTATCACATTTGTATGCCCAAGTGCCAAACTCAATTGCTGTGAACTGAATAGTTTGACCCGCGGCTGTATCGCCACAGACCCAAAACGCCGTTGCATGGCCTGCGCCAGCTTCCGGCTGCCATCCGCGCCGCCGTCGGAAGCATCGACGAGACCAGCTACGCTCCCTTTCTCGATCGCCGCCTCGACCTTAGCAAATCCCATCACCACCTGACCTGCCTTATTGGCAAGCGCCAGTGCCTGAAGACAATCCTTGGTCAATAAGTCCTCGATTTCGGCCGGCAAACTCGCCGAAACGGCAACCTCGGTTTTGAACCCGCGCGCGAAGGATTTCCGCTTGACAGCTTCCGCGACCTTGTCCGCCCGTGCCGTGACCCAGACGCCGCGCCCCGGCAATTTATGCCGCAGATCCGGCACGACGCAACCGCCGGGCCCGACGACAAAGCGGATCATGTCTTCCGGCTCGCCTTTCGCCCGCGTGACGATACAGGTTCTTTCGGACTCCCGGTCACCCTTTGCTTCGACGGCTTTGCTCAACCAAATCCCCAGCCCGATTCATCCGCGCCCTGCGGGCGGGATCATAGTTTACATAAGACGTGTCGGTGCAACCGCAATCGATAGGATCGGACAAAACCGATCCCCAAATCGCGCTCGCCGATACAAGCCGCGATAGCCCTGAGCACGCAATACCGCAAAACTAAGGGGCTAACCGTGATGAAAGAGCCATCCCTCCAGGCAGACTTGCCCGGATCATGCCTCCGACGCCGGATGCTCCTCCTCCTCGACCGCCGGAGCTGGTTCCGCCTCGATCCATCCCGCCTTGACGCGGGCAGCCATGATCAAAGCCTCCGCCTCCTCGCGCGAGAGGTCGAGACCATCGAGGAAGCCCGGATTTTTGATTGTTTCGCCGTCCTTGCGCTCGCTCCATCCGACGAGATCGTCCGTCGCGCAGCCGGCGAGATCCTCGATCGTCTTGACGTCGTTCTCGCCGAATTTCACCAGCATGGGCGTGGTCACGCCTTCCACTTCGCGAAGTTCGTCGGCAACGCCGAGCTCCTTGCGTCTTTGATCCTGCTCGGCTTCGATCTTGGCGAGATATTCATTCGCCCGCGCCTGGATCTCCGCCGCCGTGTCGGCGTCGAACCCTTCGATCCCGGCCAGTTCGTTGGTTTCGACAAAGGCCAGCTCCTCGACCGAACGAAAGCCCTCCGAAGCAAGCAACTGGCCGACGACCTCATCGACATCGAGCGCATTCATGAAGGCATTGGTGCGCTCGACGAATTCTTTCTGGCGGCGCTCCGATTCCTCGGCCTCGGTCAAAATATCGATATCCCATCCGGTCAATTGCGAGGCGAGACGGACATTCTGGCCGCGGCGCCCGATCGCCAACGACAATTGGTCGTCCGGCACCACGACTTCGATGCGCGCGGTATCCTCGTCAAGGACCACCTTGACGACCTCGGCCGGCTGCAGCGCATTGACGATGAAGGTCGCGGCATCCGGAGACCAGGGGATGATATCGATTTTCTCACCCTGCAGTTCATTGACCACGGCCTGCACGCGGGAGCCGCGCATGCCGACGCAAGCACCAACCGGATCGATCGCGGAATCGCGCGAGATGACAGCGATCTTGGCGCGCGAGCCGGGATCGCGGGCGACGGCCTTCACCTCGATCACACCGTCGTATATTTCGGGCACTTCCTGGCGGAAGAGCTTCGCCATCAGCTGCGGATGGGTCCGCGACAGGAAGACCTGCGGGCCGCGCTGCTCGCGGCGCACGTCATAGACATAGGCGCGGACGCGATCGCCCGGCCGGAAGACCTCGCGCGGGATCATCTCGTCGCGCCTGATCGTTGCCTCGCCGCGGCCGAGATCGACGATCACATTGCCATATTCGACGCGCTTGACGACGCCGTTGATGATCTCGCCGATACGGTCCTTGAACTCCTGATATTGCCGGTCGCGCTCGGCCTCGCGCACCTTCTGCACGATCACCTGCTTCGCCGATTGCGCCGCGATTCGACCGAAGTCGAAAGGCGGCAAAGTCTCGGCGATCCAATCGCCGACCTGAGCCGCTGGATTTTTCTTGCGCGCCTCGCCGAGCAAAATCTGGGTCGCCTCATTCTCGACCTGCTCGACCACGAGCAGCAGACGCGAGAAGCGGACTTCGCCCGTCTTCGGGTTGATCTCGGCGCGCACCTCGGTCTCTTGACCATAGCGGGAGCGCGCGGCCTTCTGCATCGCGTCCTCCATAGACGCGAGCACGATCTGCCGATCGATCGATTTCTCTCGCGCAACCGCGTCGGCGATCTGCAAAAGCTCGAGCCTATTGGCACTGACGGCCATGGCATTTCTCCTTTTGTGACCCGAAAGGCTTCCCGCAATCCTGCGACCCTTCGGGAGATGAACGCATGCGCGCCTATCCGCGGCTATTTTCCTTACAACTCTTTACCCGGCGGCTTTCCATTCGCCGGGCGCGCCGCCCGCGCGGGCTTGGCTTTCTTGAATTCAGACCGGATTCCAGCCGGCAAAAGCGGCTTCGCCTTGTTACCCTTCGGCGCTGTCGGCTTTATTCCTGCAAATCGCCCGGGGCCACGCCGCGGCGGTGCGGAATCGGGCTCTTCGTCCGATTCCGCACCGGCCGTCTGACCGGATTCCATCTGATCCGCCGCATTTTTCTCCGCCATTTTGGCAGCACGCAGAGCCTCGCGGATCAAATCTTCCGTCAAAATGAGCTTGGCTTCCTCGATCTCGGCGACGGCAAGCCAGACCTCGACGGATTCGCCCGGCTTGGCGTCAAGCCGATGGAGCTTGAGCCGCGCATCGCGACCTGCCCCTTCCAGCGCTTCGATCCGCCCGCGAAAGCGCTTGCGGCCGGCGAATTCGCCGCTTTGTCCGACCGCCATCTCGATCCGCGCCTCGTGTCCGCGCGCGCGGACAATATCGGAAGCGCGCACAAGCGGGCGGTCGATCCCCGGCGAAGAGATCTCGAGCCGATAGGCGGTCTTAACGGGATCTTCGACATCCAAAACCGGCGAAAGCGCCTGGCTCGCCGCTTCGCAATCCTCGATCGACATGCTGCCGTCCGGCCGCTCGGCCATGATCTGGACCGTCGTCCCGGCCTGGGCGGAAAGCTTCACCCGTACCAGACGAAAGCCGAGATCTGCCAGAACCGGCACGGCAAGCACACCGACACGGGCCGCAATGCCCGTCTCGTGGACAAAGCGCGGTTCATCGAGGCCGAACGCATCCGGTAAAGTGTCTAAATCGAGCCCCACGGGCTTTTTTGTTCCCTCTTTTCGCGTCTCTCAATACGGTTTCGCGTTGGTTCGGCGATGCCATCTCTGAGATGACCTGAAAGATATGGCAATTCCACGCCGGCGATCCAGCCCAAGCAAGCGGCAATAAAAAAGAGCGGGTCCGTGAGGGCCCACTCTCAAACACCGACCATTGCCAGATGATCGTTATGAGAAGCATTGATAGGCATTTATATGCATCTTTTCGGCGATTCTGCAAGGTGGGGAGCAGAGACGGCGCCGGATTTAGAACCCTTTCCATTCGACATCCATCATCTTTATCGCTATACAGGCTAGTTGACAGTCTAGTCGGTATGAGATCATCGCATGAAAGAGATAGGTGCCTTCGAGGCGAAAAGCAGGTTCGGGCAATTGCTCGATTGGGTTGACGCGGGGGAAGAGGTGGTCATCACGCGGCGCGGCAAGGTCGTCGCTCGTGTCGTACCTCCTGCATCCGTCGTCGACTACGGGGCCGCGCTCGCGGCGGCGGACCGCATTCGAGCCCGCCGGCGCGGCGTGACATTGGGCGGCCTTAAAATCAAAGACCTCGTGAGCGAGGGCCGTCTTTGAGCCTCATCCTCGACGCCTCGCTGACATTGACTTGGTATTTCGAAGATGAATCCACGCCTGCGACTGAAGAACTGCTCGATCGCGTCACGCGGACGGGTGCGGTCGTCCCGCCTTTATGGCGGCTCGAGGTCGTGAGCGGGTTTCAGTCGAGCATTCGCCGCAAGCGTATCGACATCGCTTATAGGGATGCATCGATGGCCGATCTCGAACAATTGCCCATCGCAATCGACGCTTATTCCGATGCCCATATTTGGACGACGACTCTCTGGCTGTCGGATCATTACGGGCTGACGATTTACGATGCCTGCTATCTAGAGCTTGCCCGAAGACGAAATCTGCCGCTGGCGACACTCGATCGGGAACTCCGTCAAGCCGCTCAAACGCTCGGAACACCGCTTCTGGGCAGCTGACAACCGCGACCCGCTAACTCCTGCACCGATGATCAAAGCGCGTGTCTGCTCTCTGCCAGACAATAATCGACGCGGCGCTTGCGCGGCGAAGTTCGGCCTCTATAGTCGCGCCACCTGAAACCGCCCCACCTAAAAAGTCTCAAAAGAGTCAAAAATGCCCGAGAAGAAAGAGATCAAGCG
>DAIESR010000517.1 GCA_027346205.1 Beijerinckiaceae bacterium | reverse complement strand
CGGGTGTCAGCGCCTGCAGGCGACAATCTCCACGCGCCCGCTCCAGGAGACCGCCGTCGCTCGCACGCGAGATCTCGACCAGAACCTGCCGGCATGCGACATCCGGGTCGGGCTTCGCCATCACAATCTTGCCTTCGGCGGCCAGCACGTCCGCGAGGCACGCCGGTACATCATCGACACATCCATGAACGAGAATGCGATCGAATAGGCCGGCATCGCGCGGAACCGCCAAGCCATCGCCGAAGACGATCGCCACATTGGCAAAGCCAAGGGCTTCAAGACGGAGCCGCGCCGCGATCGCCAGCGATTGAAAATGCTCGATCGAAAGCACGGCCTCGACGATTTCGGCGAGAATTGCCGTCGCATAGCCGCTGCCTGTGCCGACTTCGAGCACGCGATGATGCGGCGCGGGAGCCAAGGCTTCGATCATCCGGGCGATCAGCCAAGGCTCGGACAGGGTCTGGCCGCAGCCAATCGGCAAGGAAAGATCGCGGCGCGCGAGATCGGCATAGCGATGCGGCACAAAAATCTCGCGCGGCACTTTCTCGAGCGCGCGTAACAGAGCAAGGTCGCCAATCCCACGCGCCCGCAGCCCGAGGACGAAGGCCGCCTTCGCCTCGGCCGCAGCTCCCGCTTTATCCGCCAAGGTCAAACTCTCGGCAATCACCGCGCCCTCATGCAGTTGTGACACATCGCCGAGAGCCAATTCCATATGCTGGAACATCATAACGAGCCCTACCAGGTACGGCATCGGCCAGTGTTTTCGTACACCGAGCCCGGCCGATGCCCAACCCCAATGTCAAGGTAGAGAAATCATCCGATTCGGGCCACCATGAATGCCCTCGGCGAGCCCTCTCCAGTTCAGTTGAAGATGCGCGCAAAACGGGCGAGCGAAGGCTCGTGCGTCAGATCGAGCTTCAAAGGCGTCACGGAAATGCGTTTGTTGCGGAGCGCTTCGAGATCGGTGCCCGGCGACGGCTCCGTCGTTTCGCGGTCGAAAGCGATCCAATAATAAGGATTGCCGCGGCCATCCATGCGCGGGTCGATCCGGATCACCTGCATGTCGCGGCGGCCCTGCACTGTCACGTTGACGCCACAGACATCTTCGGCGCGGCAATCTGGGAAATTCACATTGATGAGCGTGTTGCGGTCCATCCCCTCCGCCAGCAGAGCCTTGACGAGACCCGGGCCGTGCATTTCGGCGCACGTCCAATGGATCGCCTCCTGCCCCGCCGGCCCATAGCATTGCGACAGCGCGATCGAGGGAATACCGAGCATGGTCCCTTCCATCGCGCCGGCGACCGTGCCCGAATAGGTGATATCGTCGGCGACATTCTGACCGCGATTGACGCCGGACAGCACGAGATCCGGCTTCACGCCCTGCAGGATGGAGCGGACGCCCATAATGACGCAATCGGTCGGCGTGCCCTTCACCGCGAAACGCCGCTCGGAAATCTTGCGCAGCCGCAAAGGATCGTTGAGCGAGAGCGAATGGGCGACGCCCGACTGATCATATTCCGGCGCCACGACGATAATGTCGTCGGACAGAGATGCCGCGATCCGTTCGAGGATCGCGAGGCCCGGCGCGTGAATGCCGTCGTCATTGGTGATCAGAATGCGCATTAGTGGCTTGTCATCCGGTAACTCAGAAGGCGGTGTCCGCGCCCTCGTCCTTCGAGACGCCCGCTTCGCGGGCTCCTCAGGATGAGGGCGGAGCGGAAAGACCCCTCGTCCTACGAGGGGTCTTTAGGATAGTTCACATCTTCCTCTCGATCACCGCAAGGCCACCCATATAGGGCTGCAAGGCAGCGGGCACGCGCACCGAGCCATCCTCGTTCTGATAATTTTCGAGAACGGCGACCAATGCGCGACCGACCGCGACGCCAGAGCCATTCAACGTATGAACGAAACGCGTCGATTTCGATCCCTCAGGCCGATAGCGCGCCATCATCCGCCGTGCCTGAAACTCGCCGCAGACCGAACAGGACGAGATTTCGCGGTAGCGATCCTGGCCCGGCAGCCAGACTTCGATGTCATAGGTCTTTTGCGAGGCAAAGCCCATGTCGCCCGTGCAGAGCGTCACGACCCGATAGGCGAGGCCCAAGCGCTTCAACACTTCTTCAGCGCAAGAAAGCATGCGCTCATGTTCGGCCAGCGACTGCTCCGGCGTCACGATCGAGACGAGCTCGACCTTGGTGAATTGATGCTGGCGGATCATGCCGCGCGTGTCGCGCCCGGCCGAGCCCGCCTCCGCCCGAAAACAGGGCGTTGCGGCGGTGACCCGGATCGGCAGATCTTTTTCGTCCAAGATCGAGTCGCGCACGAGATTGGTGAGCGGCACTTCGGCAGTGGGGATGAGCCAGAAATGATCATTCACCTGCCCATCGGCAGGCAGGCCGGCATAGGCGGCAAACTGATCCTCCTCGAACTTCGGCAGCTGCGCCGTGCCGAACATGGCCTCGTCCCGCACCAGGATCGGCGGGTTTATTTCCATATAGCCATGCTCGCCCGTGTGCAGATCGAGCATGAATTGCGCAAGCGCACGTTCGAGCCGCGCCAAACCGCCCTTCAGCACCACGAAACGCGCGCCGGATAATTTCGCCGCCGTCTCGAAATCCATGAGGCCGAGCGCTTCGCCAATCTCGAAATGCTCTTTCGGCGCGAAAGCGAACTCCGGCTTCGTACCAACGGCGCGCAGCTCAGGATTGTCGTTCTCGTCCTTGCCAAACGG
>DAIESR010000463.1 GCA_027346205.1 Beijerinckiaceae bacterium | reverse complement strand
CAAGAGCTTCGGCTCGGCCTTCGAAATCACCGGCATGGTGGAAAAGCCGGCGCAAGGCACGGCGCCTTCCAATCTGATCATCTCGGGCCGCTATGTGCTGGAGCCCGAGATCTTCAAGATTCTCGAAAAGGTCGAAAAAGGCTTGGGCGGCGAGATCCAACTCACCGACGGCATGCGGCTGCTTGCCGAGACACAGGCCTTTCACGGCGTGCGCTTCGACGGCAAGACTTATGATTGCGGCTCACGGCTCGGATTTCTCACCGCCAATGTCGCCTTCGCAATTGCCAATCCAGAGATCGCGCCCGAGTTTCGCGCCATGCTTCGGGACATTATTGGCACGCCGTGACCGCGCGCCTCGCCTCACCGCTGTAGCTTCAGGCCGACGAGAAAGACATTGGCGGTGTAATCATCGCCTGTCACATTGCTCTGCAGCCGCTCATGCGTGAAGCTGCCGCGAATGACCATTGTGCGGGTGAGGCTATATTCGGCGCTGATCCCGGCCGAATAGAGATATTCGGTGAGCGGCGCGCCTTGATATTGATTGACCTGAAAATTCGCCGTGCCCTTTAAGATCAGATTGCGCAGCAGCGCATGCGAGATTTCGGTGCTCAGCCGATGCGTCACGGCCCCCGATGCATTGATGAGCGTCGTCTCCGATATGTTTGTTGCAGCGGTGAATTTGACTGTCGTTAGCGGCGTCATGGAATAGACGAGGCTGGCGTCGATCGTCGGAGCCGTGAGGCGTGGCAGGCGCGGATCGACATAGGCGCGATCCGTATAGCCGGCGGAAATTTCGCCTGTAAGCAGAGGCGTCAACTCGAATTTCGTGCCGGCCTTGACCGCCATGCCACTCGAGTTACGGGCAATGCCATCGAGATCGACATAGCCGTCGTAACGGCGCTGATCCCCGGTCACCTGGACGAATGGTGTGAACGTTGGGCTCAGTTCATAAGAGACGCGCCCCGTCAACGCATAAGTGTCGTAATTGTCGCGCGACAGCAGAAGCTCGGTTCCGTCGGATTGCAGCGCATCGCCGAAGGTCATGCGATCCAAACTTCCACGCACATCAAAAATCAGACGGTTGATTTGCTGGCTCACGCCGACCGTCTGGCCGAGACTTGCCACGAGCGGTCGATTTGCGATGAAGACGCTGCCCGGAATCGCTATCTGGGCCGAACCCGGCTGTTGCGTCGCGAGCGAGAAACGACTCTCCAAATTGAGACGAGTCGTTCGGGTCACATCAACCCTGCCGGTGAGTGTCCCATTGATTTCCGGCCGGCTGGCCGATGGCACACGCAGATAATCATAATAGCCGGCACGCAGATCGGCACCGAGACTGTGCTGCGACCATTGCGACTGCAGCTTCAGGCCCGTTTCACCATGCAGATAAGTCGAGCCTGCGACCGCTTGCGACTGCCGATTCGGATTGCTGTCATAGCCCGTATCGAGTTCGGCATAGGGAAAGAGACGCAGCGAGCCGACATCCATGCCGAGCGGATCATAGGGCTTTTCTTCGCGCTTGGGCTTGGGCGGATGCGGCAGGCTCGGGATGACCGCGACCGTTGGAGGCGGCGGCTCGGCAGGCTCTCTCGCCGACAGCATGCCGCTATTCCCCGGCCTCTGTTGGCTGCGTGTCTGCGGCGCCGTCTTGTAGGCGGTCAGCGGCGACAGCGGCGGATAGCCGATCTGTTTCGGTCGGGAAAGCACGGGAAGCCGGTAGAGAACCGGCTTCTTCGGCTTCGGTCTGCCATAATTGATGGCATCTTCAGAGGTGATCGTGCTTGCGTCGGCGTTTGCGACCCCGGGTTCGGTCCCGCTTTCCACTGACGGCGTCAGGTTTTGTGCCTGGGATTGCAGCACCGGCTGCTCCGTGCCGCGCAAATCCAGAGTTTGGCTTTGCGTCAGGCTCTGTGCCCGCGCGCCGACACTCGCGGTGGCGCAAAGCACGGCCGCCGACGTCATGATCATAAGACGGTCTTTGACAGAGACCGGCACGCGCCCCTCGCTCTCGCGCGGCCAACAATCCACCACGCGCAACGAGGGTTAGGCACTCATGGTTAACGCTCTGTTAGCGAAACCCTAAATCCGTCCCGAAACGGGACGAAGCGGCTCTGATAAGCTCACCCAATGGCGCGCTGCGCCTCCTGCTCCAAAGTTGGATAATCCGTATAGCCATGCGCGTCGCCGCCATAGAAGGTCGTCTGATCGAACGGCGCGAGCGGCACATTTCGGCGCAGGCGCTCGACGAGATCGGGATTGGAGATGAAAGGCTTTCCGAAGGCGATGAGATCGGCGCGCTTCTTCGTCAAAGCCTCGATCGCCAGATCGCGCGTATAGCCATTATTGGCCATATAGGCGCCGGCGAATGTTTTACGCAGCGCGAGATAGTCGAAAGGCGCGATATCGCGCGGTCCGCCCGTCGCGCCTTCGATGACATGAATGTAGGCCAGGCCGCGAGCGCTCAGCGCCTCGGCGAGATAGAGAAAGATTTTTGCCGGATCGCTGTCCGAAACATCATTGGCCGGGCTCACCGGCGCGAGCCTGATGCCGATGCGATTCCTGTCCCAGATGCGCAAAATGGCATCCGTCACTTCCAGAGCGAAACGAGCGCGATTCTCGACCGAGCCGCCATAAATGTCGCTGCGCTTGTTAACGCCATCCTTCAAGAACTGGTCGATGAGATAGCCGTTCGCGGCATGGATCTCGACGCCGTCGAAGCCGGCCTTTTTGGCGTTTTCGGCTGCCACCGCATAGTCGCGCACCGTCGCGGCAATCTCGTCGATCGTCAGCGCTCGCGGCATGGAGACATCAGCAAAACCGCCTTCGATGAAGGTCTTGGTCTTGGCAGCAATCGCCGAAGAGGAGACTGGCGCACCACCGCCCGGCTGCAAGGAGACATGCGAGACGCGGCCGACATGCCAGAGTTGGATGAAGATCTTGCCGCCGGCCTCGTGCACGGCCTTGGTGACCTTCTGCCAGCCTTCGACCTGAGCCTGCGAATAAATCCCCGGCGTCCATATATATCCTTGGCCCTGCTGCGAAATCTGCGAAGCCTCGCTGATGATGAGGCCGGCCGAGGCGCGCTGGCGATAATATTCGGCATTGAGATCGTTCGGCGCATCAGTGCCCTTGGTCGCGCGATTACGCGTCAAAGGTGCCATGACGATCCGGTTCTTCAACTCGAGATCGCCCAGGCGGAAGGGCGAGAAGAGACTATTCGCGTCGCGCGTCATCATTGATCCTCGATCATGTAGCTGAGGTTATAGGCCGCGTGGGATGGCGGCTTCACGCTAGATAAGCGAGCAGCGCGCGATTGTCAGGGCTTGTCGAGAGCTTCACCAGATCGTGAGCGCAAGGCGCAAAGATGCCTGCCAAGCAGCCGTCATTGACAGGACCCAAGTCTCGAGCGGAAAATGCCATGAACTTGGTAATTGTGCTATGAGATTGCCATGGACAAGCAAGACATTATCGCCCGATTGAAGGAGAACGAGGGGGCGCTGCGCGCCCGAGGCGTCATGCATGCCGCCCTGTTCGGCTCGCGAGCGCGCGGCGATAGCCGTGATGACAGCGATATCGACATCATGATCGAGATTGCGCCCGAAGCGCCCGTCGATCTCTTCGCCTATGTCGCCATCACGCAATATCTTGCCGATATGTTTCCGATCCGGGTCGATATCGCGAATCGCTCGAAACTCAAAACACCTATTCGGCCAAGCGCCGAACAAGAAGCCATTTATGCTTTCTAACCGGGCGCGCGCGGCGCTATTCGACATTCGCGACAATATCGTGCTTGCGCAGCAATTCGCTACCGGCCTGTCTCTTGAGACTTTCAGCACCGACCAACGAACATTTTATGCAGTCACTCGCGCTCTCGAAATCGTCTCGGAAGCGGCACGCCGGCTTCCTCAAGCAATTCGTGATCAACATCCTGCATTGCCCTGGCGCGCCATCATGGGTGTCGGCAATGTGTATCGACATGATTATGACAATGTCGCCGAGGAATTCGTCTGGCGTACAGTTCACGAAAGCCTTGAGCCACTGTTGGCAGCAATTATACAAGAGATCGGAAAGCTCGACGAAACGCCCCACGATCCGACACCTTAGTCGCCATCACCTTCGCCCGAACAGGCGCTCGACATCGGCAAGCTTCAATTCGACATAGGTCGGCCGACCATGATTGCATTGGCCGGAGCCGGGCGTGCGTTCCATCTCCCGCAACAGCGCGTTCATTTCCTCGGGGCTGAGCCTGCGGCCGGCCCGAACCGAATGATGGCAGGCGAGCGTCGCCAGCATGTTTTCAAGCTTGCGTTCGAGCGGCAGGCTCGCCCTGCCCTCTTCGGCAAGCCCATCGGCGAGATCGCGGATGAGCCGCCCTATCTCGGAAATCTTCAACAGGCTCGGCTGTTCGCGCACCGCCACGGCACCGGGGCCAAAGCCTTCGATGACGAGGCCGAAGCTTTCGAGCAACGGCGCCGAATCGAGAAGACGAGCGACGGAAGCATCATCAAGCTCGACAATCGCCGGCACGAGCAACATTTGGCGATCGACATGGCGATCGGCACGCGCGGCCTTGAGCCGCTCATAGACGATGCGCTCATGCGCGGCATGCTGATCGACAATGACGACACCGTCCTGCGTCTGCGCGATGATATAGGTCTCGTGAATCTGTGCGCGGGCAACACCTAGCGGCGCGGCAAGGGCTTCGGTGGCTTCCGATTGCGTCTGCGCCCGAACATCGGCGGAGGGCGTCACAAAATGATCGAAACCAGCCGTCGCTTCGGCCAATCCGGGATTGGCGGGCGAAATGCCCGGCTCCCAGGCCCGACCGGAACCCGGCCAATTTTGGGCGAAGGAGCCATAGCTAGAGCCATTGCCGGCTTGCCGGCGCGCGAGAATATCGAGCGCCGCGGCGGCATTGCTCGGCGTGGCGCGGCGCGCGGCCTCGAGTGTCTGCTTCAACGCGCCGATGACGAGAC
>DAIESR010000108.1 GCA_027346205.1 Beijerinckiaceae bacterium | reverse complement strand
GCAGATGATCTTCTCGCTTGGCTAAAGGCGCTTGCCGGTGCCAAACCGATCTCCGCCTCCTCCGTCGCATTGATGATCCGAGACCACGGCCATGGCTATGGGTTCGGCTTCGCCATTCAAAGCCAGTTTGGGCGACGCCATCTCGTCCATGCCGGCGGCATCAATGGCTTCAGCGTGGTGCTCAGCCATTATCCAGATGTCGATCTCACCCTCATCGTGCTCGCCAATATCCAAGGCGCGCCCGTGCAAAAGATCGCACGCGATCTCGCCGCGCTCTATTTCGGCGTTGAGGCGGCGACGCAGGAGATCTCGCTCGATGCCGCCCTCCTCGCCGATTATGTCGGCAGCTATCATCTCGGTGACGACAAGATCTTGCGCGTCATGCAGGAGGGTTCGCGGCTCTTCGTCGAATGGGCCGGACAGAAGAAACAGGAGGCCGTGGCGCGGGACGATCATCATTTCATCGGCAAGTTTGCCGATTGGACGCTCAGCTTCGAAGCCGATGGCGTCGCGCTGGCAAGCCGTGCAATCCTGACGCAGAACGGCCGCGTATGGAGCGGGCCGCGGATCGAGGACGAGATATCTTCAGGTTGAGGAAGGCGTGGCGGATCACCCGATGCAGACGCGCCGCCCGCTGATCTTGCTGGAATGATGTCCACTCAAGCCGTCGTGCTATTGGTCTGCGCGGCCTCGCGCTCCGGCGCGGGTTTCGCTTCTCTTGCATCTGGCCGCAATTCACGCGGCAACGGAAAGAAAACGCTCTCATCCGCCGTAGACACAATCTCGACCATCAGCTCGAATCTCTGGCCGAAGGCGTCCATGATCTCCTCGACCAGCACTTCTGGTGCCGAGGCGCCGGCAGTGATGCCGACCGAGCTCACATTCTGGAAGAGATCCCATTCGACGTCATCGGCCCGCAGCACGAGACGCGCCAGCTTGCAGCCCGAGCGCTCGGCCACCTCCTTGAGGCGCTGCGAATTGGAAGAGTTGGACGAGCCGACGACGATCATCGCATCGACGATGGGTGCAATGCGCTTCACCGCCTCTTGCCGATTGGTCGTCGCGTAACAAATGTCTTCCTTGTGCGGGCCGATGATTTTAGGAAAGCGCCGCGTCAGCGCCTCGACCATGTTGCGCGTGTCATCGATCGACAAAGTCGTTTGCGTCACATAGGCGAGATTGCTCTCGTCGATATCGGTGAGCGTGTCGATATCTTCAGGCGTCTGGACGAGGATGATCGAGCCTTTCGGCAATTGCCCCAAGGTGCCGACGACTTCCGGATGTCCGGCATGACCGACGAGCAGCACTTGGCGGCCGCGCTTGTGATGCGCCTCGGCCTCACGATGCACTTTGGTGACGAGTGGACAAGTCGCGTCAATGGCGAGAACCTTGAGATCGTCCGCATGCGCGTGAATCGATTTCGGCACGCCATGGGCGGAAAAGATCACCGGCCGAGACATGTCGGGGATCTCGTCGAGTTCCTCGACAAAGATCGCGCCTTTCGCCTTCAACCCCTCGACCACATATTTATTGTGGACGATCTCATGACGGACATAGACCGGCGCCCCATAGATCCGCAGCGCCTGTTCGACAGCATCGATAGCACGGACGACACCCGCGCAGAAACCGCGCGGCGCGCAGAGGAAGATACGAAGCTTCGGCTTAGCATTCATAAGCAGGCCATTCGGACCCAGATTCGACAAAGGCAGAAGGTCGAACCATCGAGATTGCAATGAATTCGTGACCGCGCGGTCAACCGCGACATATGCGGCAGGCTCCGGCGCGCTCAGATCCTGAGCGTCTTGTGGGCTGCACACCAGAGGGTGTCAAGTCCGGATACGAGACGAAAAACCGCAGCGCAAGCGTTGCCGTGATGTCTGCTCGGATGTCTACCGCCGCACTGCGAAGAAGCTGCGCAACAGCTCGGCCGCTTCAGTTTCGCGTAAGCCGCCATAGACCTCAGGCTTGTGATGGCAGGTCGGCTGCGAAAAAAACCGTGGACCGTGCTCCACCGCGCCGCCTTTGGGATCGCTCGCCGCCCAATAGAGACGGCGCAGCCTGGCGAAGGAAATTGCCGCCGCGCACATGGCGCAGGGCTCCAAAGTCACATAGAGATCGCAGCCGATGAGGCGCTCCGAACCCAAAGCCTGACAGGCGGCGCGAATCGCCAGCAATTCGGCATGAGCGGTAGGATCTTTGTCTCCCAGCGTGCGATTGCCCGCCTGCGCCAAGAGGACACCATCGCGGACGACGACGGCACCGACCGGCACTTCGCCACGTTCGCCCGCCGTCCGCGCTTCCGCAAAGGCCAGCGTCATTGGATCGGACATTTTGGGATCGAGATAAGCGGGATCGGACCGGCCGTCCCTCGAATTCGGTCCCTTATCCGCAATATCGTTCATGAATGGTCTCGGATCATCTTGCAGAGTGCCTTCTGCCGCGCTGGTCTGCTATGAAGGAAGATGCGCCAGGATAGAAACAGCCAAAACAGAAATAGCAAACAGACAGGCTCGCGAAGCCCCGGCCGACCCGTGCCGAACGGGTCTGACAGCAAGTTCGCCGCGCCAGACAGGGATCGGACCGAGGCTTGGCGGTCCAAGCCGCCGCATAAGAACGCCGCGAGCAAGTCTTCAGAAACCAAGCCCTGGTCTGAAGCGAAGAAATTCCAGGCCAAGAAGCCGGACGCCAAGAAACTGGACGCCAGGAAGCCGGCTGCCAAGCAATCCGCCGCCAGGACCTCCGATTCCTGGTCCGACCCACGGCCTGATTCCAGACTTGATTCCCGGCCCAACTCTCGGCCGACCTCCCCGCCCAAGCAGCCCTTCAAGCGGCCCGACGGCGGCAAGAACCGCAGCGCTACTACGATGCCGGCCACCTCGCCAGCACAAGCCGAGCGGATCGCGAAAATCATTGCCCGCGCCGGCCTCTGCTCGCGTCGCAATGCCGAAGCATGGATCGCCGAAGGCAAGGTCGCCGTCAATGGCAAGGTGCTGACGAGCACGGCCGTGACGATCGGCCCGACCGATCAGATCACTGTGGATGGCAAGCCTCTGGCTGAGCGGCAGCGCAGCCGGCTCTTCCTTTTTCATAAGCCGCGCGGCCTCGTCACCACCCATAAGGACCCGGAAGGGCGGCAGACCATTTTCGATTATCTGCATGAACATGCGCCTGAGGCACCGCGCCTCATGAGCATCGGCCGGCTCGACATAAACACCGAGGGCCTGCTGCTTCTCACGAATGACGGCGGCCTCGCCCGCATTCTGGAACTGCCCTCGACCGGTTGGCTCCGGCGTTATCGCGTGCGCGCCAATGGCGAAACCGATCAGGCCGTGCTCGACAAGCTCGGCGATGGCGTGACGATCGACGGCCTCCGCTATGCCGGAATCGAGGCCACGCTCGACCGCCAGCAAGGCGCCAATTGCTGGCTGACCATGGGCCTGCGCGAAGGCAAGAATCGCGAGATCAAGCGCGTGCTCGAACATCTCGGGCTCGCAGTGAACCGGCTCATCCGCATTTCCTTCGGTCCCTTCCAGCTCGGCGATCTCGGCGAAGGCAAGATCGACGAGGTGCGCACCCGAGTTCTGCGCGATCAACTCGGCCCAGCCTTGGCGCAGGCCGCGGGCGTGGATTTCGACTCACCGATGGAAACCGCATCTGAGCCCGATGCCGCTGTCCCGGACAGGCGGCCAGCGGCGACACGCAAGCCGCGTGCGCACACAGCCGCTGGCGACACACATTCGAGACGCGACGCCAGGCCCAATACCAAGCCCAATGCTAAATCCTCGCGCTTCGGCGCAAACACCCGGCGCGCGCCCAAAGCCGAAGCAGAGCTTGATAAGCCGCGCTCCCGCCCTGTTCCCGGCCCACGCAAATATATTTCGGCCTTGCGGGCCGAGGACGGAAACCGGGATGCAAAGGAGACGCGTCGGCACATCGAGCGCGGCGAGATCGCCGACCGCAAGGGCCGCGCGGTGACAATCGAGCGGCATGTCGTGGCAGCCGAGCCAGCGAAGAAAAAGCCTACGCGCCACCCCACAAGCGGCGGAGGCCCACAGCCCGGCCGGCCGGCCAAACCAGGGCGTGGCGGACCTCCGGCAGCTCGACATGGCGCGCCTAAACACGAAGCACCTGCGAGACATGGGGCTTCAAAGTCTAGCGCATCCAGACCTGGCGCATCCAGACCTGGCGCATTCAAGCCTGGCACATCCAGACCTGGCGCGGGCGGCAAGGGGCCACGGACCAAATGAGCTTGGCCGTCACTGACCTCACGCGAAACTTCCCATGCGCATCGTCGGCGGCAGGCTGAAGGGCCGGGCTCTGCACGGCCCGGCGAGTCAGAACATCAGGCCGACCTCCGACCGTCTGCGTGAGACAATCTTCAATATTCTCGCCCATGCTTATGGCGATCCGGTCGAAGGCGCCACGGTGATCGATCTTTTTGCCGGAACCGGCGCCATGGGGCTCGAAGCGCTATCGCGCGGCGCAAAACGCACCCTCTTCGTCGATGACGGGACAAAGGCGCGCGCGCTGCTGCGCACCAATGTCGATGCATTAGGCCTCGGCGGCGCGACCAAGATCTTCCGCCGCGACGCGCGCAAGCTCGGCCCAGCACCTGCGGGCGATCGCTTCGACATCGCCTTTCTCGACCCGCCCTATGGGAAGCAGCTCGCCGAACCGGCCCTCATCGC
>DAIESR010000429.1 GCA_027346205.1 Beijerinckiaceae bacterium | reverse complement strand
TGCTTGGCCGACCCAGCGGTTCAGGCTGAGCGCGATATTGTCGCGCTGCGCTGCATGTCCTCGGCAAAGTTGCGGATGATTTCTGCCAACTCCGGCTCGGCGACCGTATCGGCTGCCACGGCGGCCGGCAGCCAGACGCAGCTTCTTTCGCCGCGCTCTTTCCATTTTTGCTTCTGCTTCACGAATTGGATCGCATAGACCTCTAACTCGCAGGGCAGGACTGTTTCGCCGATACGCTTGATGGCTGAGTAGCGGCCGAGCGGCTTTTTCATCGCATGGCCGACGATGCCTGCCTCTTCCAGGGCTTCCTGCTCGGCGGTCGCCGGAGCGGTCTTGCCGTCGATCGGCCAGCCTTTGGGAAGAATCCATCGACGCGTCTCGCGCGACGTGACGAGAAGCACTTCGAACTCTTTCGCATTCCAGCGATGAACCAGAGCAGCAATTTGAAAGGCTCGACGTACCCGCTTTTTCTGGGCCTCGAGCTTGGCCGGTAATGCGGCTCGCTTGTTATTGCGGTGGACTGCCAAGCCGTCTTGCCTCCCACCTCATATGGCCGTTTATGTCACCAAGTCGCGACAGCCGGATCATGGTTGAATAGGACTTGGTTGAACAGGACTTGGTTGTCTGCGACGTCTCATGCTCCAGAAAAAGAACACGGACCAATCCCATCGGACCGCTTATGTGGGAATTGGCCCAAGCAAGCTATGCGCCAATGGATTGAGGGTGCTGGAAGAGGTGCTGGCGGGGCTATCAAGTTAGGCAAACGCGCATCTGGCTGAGTTTGTTCCGAAAAATCATTCCACCACGGCTGCGCCGAGCCGAACTTGCCGCATCGCGGCGGTTCGGCGATATCAGACATCAAATGTCGTGGACTTTTCGGGTGCGGCGGTAAAATTGTTTCCTCCGATTGGAGAGTCTGCATTCATGCCGCGATTTGCCGCCAACCTCTCCTTCATGTTCGGCGAATGGAGCTTTCTCGATCGCTTCGACGCGGCTGCCGACGCGGGCTTCGAGGCCGTCGAATATTTGTTCCCTTATGAATTCGCGCCGGACGAGATCGCTGCGAGATTGGCGAAGAATGGGCTCGATCAGGCGCTCTTCAATCTGCCGCCCGGCGATTTCGCAGGCGGCGAACGCGGCCTCGCGGCGCTGCCGGATCGTTTCCACGATCTGAAAGCGAGCGTGGCGCAGGCGCTCGCCTATGCCAAAGCGACAGGCGCAAAAAGGCTCCATCTGATGGCAGGGATCGCCGAGCCGCGGGATCAGGCCGCCGCCTCATCTTATCGACGGGCAGTCGCCTTTGCGGCGGAGCAATTGGGAAAAGAGGGTATCGACCTTCTGATCGAGCCGATCAATCGCCGCGACATCCCCGGCTATTTCTTGAATGACTATCCTATGGCTTTGCAGCTCATCGATGAGCTGCGCCTGCCGAATCTCAAATTGCAGTTCGACGTCTACCATCGGCAGATCCTGCATGGCGATGTAACTGTCGCTTTTCATACGCTTCAGCCGCTGATCGGCCATGTCCAGATCGCCAGCGTGCCGTCGCGGCACGAGCCCGACGGGGAAGAGCTGAACTATCCCTTCCTCTTCGATGAGATCGATCGTCTGGCTTATGCGGGCTATGTCGGCTGCGAATATCGGCCGCGCGGCGGCACTCTGGCAGGGCTCGGCTGGTTCCGGCCTTTTGCCCGCAGATAGGTGGTCCTGAGCCAAGTCTCGGCCGTGGGCATGGGATTCGTCGAGGCAGAGCAGCGTGCATGCGGTTAGCAGGGTTTATGAACAGGCTTTTCATGGCGTCTGCAGCCTGGCGACATGGGCGCGTAGCTTGGCCAAAAGGATGGTTCGCAGGCCCGCAATGTCGAAACTCGCCACGAAGAAGCTGTAGATCACAGTGCCAGCTGCGATCTGATCGATGAGGGTGGCAAATCCTGGATCACGCTCGCGCAGCGGCAATAATGCGAGTGCCATCGCCGCCGTAGCGAGGATCACTGTCGTAATATCGCGCGCACTCGGCCATTGCGGCTTCGAAAAGCTGGCTACGAAGACAAGGGCGGAGAGCGCGGCGGCATAGGCCCCGGTCTGCGCGATCGCGAGGCTCGAAGCATTCTCGGTCTGCGGCAAGACGAGCAGAAGAATGGCGTCGACGATGCAGCCGAAGGCAGCGGCACCGATCAAAGGCGCAGTTTTCTTTTCAATCTGGAAGATAGGATTGAGGCCGAACTGGATGATCGCCGAGCAAAAGAGTCCGCCCATCATCAAGGTCAGCAATTGCCCGAACGGACCGCGATAGGCGACAGGCACGATCACCTGTTCGATCGAGGGCAGGATCAGCCATAGGCCGGTGCAGGCAGGCAAGACGAGGGCGATGACGATCGCCATATTTTGCGCGATTTGAGCCTTGGCCTTCGTGACGCCGTCGCGCTCATGCGTGGCGACCGCGATTTGAAAGAGCACGACGTCGAGCATCGAGCCGATCGCCTGCACCGCCTTGCTGCCGAGGTCATAGGCGAGCGAGAACTGTCCGGTTTCCGAAAAGCCGTAAAGCACGGCGATGATGGACCGGTTGGCGAGTGGAATGGCGACATAGAGGAGATTGGCGGCGACGATCGGCAGGCTGTAGCTCATGATCGATTTGGCGATGGCGCTTGTCGCATGGCGCCGCGTGGCGCCCCGGTCGCGCAAGGCGGCGCGCGCAGCGACGACCGATCCAGACAGGCTGATGATCGTGCCGATCAGCGTCATTTTTGCGGAGCCGAACCAGAAAGCGCCGCCGCCGGTGAAGCAGAGTGCCAATATGCTCTTGACGATGACGAGCCGTGTGTAGAGCCGGTCATGGAACCGCGCCCGCACCAGAGCGGTGTGATAGTCGAAGAATCCATTGGAG
>DAIESR010000107.1 GCA_027346205.1 Beijerinckiaceae bacterium | reverse complement strand
CTCTATGACGAGCCCATGCCTTCGGTCGAAATGCTTGAAGCCTATGCCGAGGCGACCTCCGCCCGGCTGTTTCAGTCCGCCGCCCTGATCCTCGATCCGAAGGCCGGAGCCGAGCTTGGCGAGGCGGCCTCTCATGCCGGCATTGCCTATGCCGTCACCGGGTTGCTCCGGGCGCTGCCCTGGCATGCCGCTACCGGGCAAGTCTATATCCCTAAGGATATGCTGGATCGCCAAGGCGCTGTCGTCGAGGCGGCGCGTGCCGGCATTTCATCGCCGGCCTTGCAAGCGGCGTTGGCGGAACTCCGGACAGTGGTGCGTGGGCATCTCGCGGCATTCGCCGCCAATCCGATGCGCCAGGCCGGGCCCTCTGCCGCGGCCTTCTTGCCTGTCAGCCTCTGCGAGGCCTATTTGCGGCAGATGGAAAAGCGCGGCTATGAACCTTTCGAGACCCCGATCGTGATGCCGCAATGGCGCCGGCAATATCGGCTGTGGCGGGCAGCGCGGGCGATCGGGTGAGGTTCGAGATTGAACATTCCACCGTTTTCAAGGCGATGAAATGTTCATATATGTCCCGTCGTTTTGGTTTGTTATTATGCTTTACGTAAAGCCTAATTTTCGTTAGGCTATAAATGATCATCAGCTACCGCGACAAACGAACCGAACAATTCGCCACAGGCGATCATGTTCGGGCCTTTTCCGGGTTTGCGCGGCAAGCGGAAATCAGGCTCGACCGGCTCGATGCAGCGGCGAGCCTTGCTGATCTCGCTGCCCTTCCCGGCAATAGGCTGGAATCCCTCAAGGGTGACCGCGAAGGGCAATACAGCATCCGGATCAATGACCAATGGCGGATATGTTTTGCGTGGCCGGAAAGGTCACCCGGCCCGGTCGATGTTGAAATCGTCGATTATCATTAGGAGGCCATTCTATGCCGCGCAGTGCGATCCATCCCGGCGAGCAGCTTGCCGAAGAACTCCGCGAGCTTGGCATGTCGGCTGCCGAGCTGGCCCGACAAATTAAAGTCCCGGTCAACCGCGTCACCGCGATCTTGAACGGGCAACGCGGTGTCAGCGCGGATACTGCGCTCCGGCTGGGACATTGGTTTGGCACCAGCCCGGAGTTTTGGCTGAACCTTCAAGCCATTTATGACTTGCGGTGTGCCCGCGCCGAAGCTGGAGATGTCGTCGAGCAACTGCCGACGCTGACCAGCTACAAGCCGCGCAATCCGTCGACCCATAGCCTGGGATAGCGCCCGGCCGCGCCCGAAGGCCGCTGTCCTGCTTGTTCTTATCGCGTGATTTTTCCGATAGAACATGCTCTCAAGCGCCAACCTGCGGCCAAGCCGCGCTCGATCAGGCCTTTGCACTCATGAATGAACAGACGCGGGCGGCCAAAAAGGCTGAAGGCCCGGATTATTCAAAAACGCTCTATCTGCCGCAGACGGGTTTTCCAATGCGCGCCGGTCTGCCGCAGAAGGAGCCCGAGATCCTCGCCCGTTGGGCCGCGATCGATCTCTATCGCCGCCTGCGCGAAGCCGCGGCCGGGCGGCCCAAATTCGTGCTGCACGACGGGCCGCCTTATGCGAACGGCAATATTCACATCGGTCACGCGCTCAACAAGATCTTGAAGGATCTCGTCGCCCGCTCGCAGCAGATGGCGGGCAAGGATTCGAATTATGTGCCCGGCTGGGACTGCCACGGCCTGCCGATCGAATGGAAGATCGAGGAAGAATATCGCGCCAAGGGCAAGAACAAGGACGAGGTGCCGGTCAATGAGTTCCGCCGCCAATGCCGGGCCTTTGCCGAGCATTGGGTGTCGATCCAGCGCGAGGAATTCAAACGGCTCGGCGGGGTAGGGGATTGGGATCATCCCTATCTGACGATGAGCTATGCGGCCGAGGCGCAGATCGCGCGCGAGATCATGAAATTCGCTGCCAATGGTCTGCTCTATCGCGGCTCCAAGCCGGTGATGTGGAGCGTGGTTGAGAAGACCGCGCTCGCCGAGGCCGAGGTCGAATATGAGGATCATACGAGCGATACGATCTATGTGGCGTTTCCGATCGCTTCGCTCATGTGCGAAGGCGCGAGCGGCAAGACCGATCTGCTCGATGCCTCGGTCGTGATCTGGACGACGACGCCTTGGACGATCCCGGCCAATCGCGCGATCAGCTTTTCGCATAAGATCGGCTATGGGCTTTACCGCGTGACCCGAGCGCCTGACGGCAATTGGGCCAAGACGGGCGCGCTCTATGTGCTCGCTGATACGCTTGCCGAAAGCGTGTTCAAGGCCGCGAAGGTCGAAGCTTTCGAACGTGTGCGCGACGTGCCTGCCGAAGAGTTCGATGGGCTCACCTGCGCCCATGCGCTGGCTGAAGTCGTGGATGGATACAGCTTCGCGGTTCCGCTTCTCGACGGCGATCATGTGACGTACGACACGGGCACGGGCTTCGTCCATACCGCGCCTTCGCATGGCCGCGAGGACTTCGACGTCTGGATGGCGAATAGCCGCAAGTTGAGCGAACGCCACGTCGACACGCGCATTCCCTATACGGTCGATGCCGACGGCTTTTTCACCGAAGAGGCGCCCGGCTTCACCGGCAAGCGTGTCATCGACGACAAGGGCAATAAAGGCGACGCAAACGAAGCGGTGATCAAGGCGCTCATCGAGGCCGGCAATCTCATCGCCCGTGGCCGGCTAAAGCATCAATATCCGCACAGCTGGCGCTCGAAAAAGCCGGTGATCTTTCGCAATACGCCGCAATGGTTCATCGCGCTGGACAAGCCTGTGCGGACCGTCCCCTCTCCCCATTCATGGGGAGAGGGTCAGGGTGAGGGGCGGGGTGATTTGCCGCCGACTGTGGCCAATCTCCAAGCCCCTCACCCCAGCCCTCTCCCCGCAAGCGGGGAGAGGGGGCAGGCTGGCGTCCCCACCCTCCGTCAG
>DAIESR010000383.1 GCA_027346205.1 Beijerinckiaceae bacterium | reverse complement strand
TTGCGAAAGAGCGAGACGACCTCCTCCGCCTCACCTTGGCGCAGCATGCCGTGATCGACGAAGACGCAGACGAGTTGATCGCCGATCGCTTCATGGATCAGCACGGCGGCGACGGCGGAATCGACACCGCCTGAAAGCCCGCAAAGCACCCTGCCTTTGCCGACCTGCGCGCGGATCGATGCGATGGCTTCGGCGCGAAAGGCGCCCATGGTCCAATCGCGCTTGAGGCCCGCAACCCTATGCACGAAGTTGGATAGGAGCTTCGCGCCATCCGGCGTGTGCACCACTTCGAGATGAAATTGCACAGCATAATAATGCCGCGCCTCATCGCCGATCACCGCAATCGGCGCATGTTCGGATGTGGCGAGGCGCTGAAAACCTTGCGGCAGCACGCTCACCGCATCGCCATGACTCATCCAGACAGGATAGCGGCGCCCCTTTTCCCAGACGCCTTCGAACAAGGGGCTTTCGCAAATCACTTCGACTTCGGCACGGCCGAACTAGCGGTTTTCGCCGGCGGCGACTTTGCCACCCAATTGCTCGGCCATCACCTGCTCGCCATAGCAGATGCCGAGGATCGGCACGCCGGCATCGAAGATCGCCTGCGGCGCGCGCGGTGAATTATCTTCCAGCACCGAGGCCGGGCCGCCCGACAATATGACCGCTTTGGGCGAAAGCGCCGCAAAGGCTTCAGCCGCCTTTTGGAAAGGCGCGATCTCGCAATAGACGCCGGCTTCGCGCACGCGCCTGGCGATCAGCTGCGTCACCTGCGAGCCGAAATCGATGATCAGCACCTTATCGTGATGCTCTACGATGTCCTTGTGCAAATCAGGATTGGGCATTTTTTCTTCCGGATCGATCGGCTGCGTGGTCTCTATTCTTTCCTAACAAGTCGCGCGCGTTTTTCGAGATCAGATTCACCTGAAACATAGGAGAAGTCTCTTTTGCCTTGCGCGCGCTCACGGCGACCCCTTTGCCGAAAATTTCGTTGAACTGTTTCGCCCGCATTTGACGGATCGAATTGAACCAGACGCAAGACCTGTCGCCTAATATCTGCGGCAGTGGAAATTCGCATCCCTCTACGAGGCAGATATGGCAAAACCTCCCGTGTCACCCGCGCGACCAGCGAGCTGGCGCCCGCGACGGATCCGGCTCGAAGACGTTCCCGCCTTGTTTTCGGAAGGTCCGGAGCTGGAGCCGCCGGAGACAACCAAAGCCCTGTGGCCGCGGGTCGAAGCCGAAAAGCTCCGCCTGACGGCCCGATGGACGCAATGTTTCACTCGCCTCGCCGATCGCTCAAAAAACTTCTGGCCGAATGTCCTGCGCGCCTGACGAGATCGGCTCATCACCGCGGCGCGAATGCCACTTTTGGGCATGACCTATCCTCGACAACCTGTATCAAACGCGGCGCAAGCCAGCGACGAAGAAGCCATCCGTGCCGGCTGTCGCCGGCGTGAACCGCAGACCCGGACCGAGGCGCGAGGCGAAACGGCCGAGATCGGCCAGCCCCGCAGCCCCGGCCAGTTCATCGGCGCCGATCGGCGCGAACCTGTCATCCCGATCGAGGAAGCTTGCGATTCTGTCTTCATTCTCTTCGTGAAGCAGCGAGCAGGTCACATAGATCAGACGGCCGCCCGGTTTGATAAATTTTGTAGCGATTTCAATAAGCTCATCCTGCTCCTTCACGCGCTGTTCGAGCGCGCCAGGGCGGATGCGCCATTTCGCGTCCGGATTGCGCCGCCACACACCCGTGCCGGTGCAGGGCGCATCGACGAGAACGAGATCGCAACGCTCTGCGAGATCAGCGAGAACATCGCTGCCGCGGCGCGGCGGCCGCAGCTGAACATTGCGCGTCGCTGCCTTTTCCAGCCGTGGATAGATGCCAGCGAGACGCGCCGCATTGCGATCGGTCGCATAGATCTGGCCGTGATTGTCCATGGCCGCCGCCAGCGCCAAACTCTTGCCGCCGCCACCGGCGCAAAGATCGAGCACTTGCTCGCCAGGCTTGACGGCGCAAAGCAAGGCGGCGAGCTGCGACCCCTCATCCTGGATTTCGACATGGCCTTTCACATAGGCCGGTTCGCCGGCAAGCGAGGGATTGCGGCCGTCGGGCGTGAACGGCAGGCGCAGGCCGACTGGCGAGAACGGTGTCGGCTGCGCGCCGAGATGTGCCAGCGCAGCCAAAGCCTTGTCGCGGGTCGTCTTGAGCAAGTTAACCCGAAGATCCAGCGGCGCGCGGGCGGCCAGGGCCTCGCCTTCGGTGACGGCTGCCTCGCCGAAGACATTGGCAAAAGAAGGCGCGAGCCATTCCGGAAAATTGCCACGCACATGCGCCGGCGCGCCTTCGAGTGAAGCGGAGCGAAGCCGCGCCTCTTCCTCACCCGTGAGCGGGGACGGCGCAAAGCCCTGCCCTGTGCACAGCGCCGCGATCTCCTCGACCGGCATGCCGCGCATCTCGCGCAAGGCGCCGAGCATGATCGCGCGGGGTGTTTCGCCCGCCATGATGAAGCTCGCCGAGGCGCGGCAGCGCAAGGCGTCATAAATGAGCGAGGCGAGCGCCGCTCTGTCCTTTGCTCCGGCGAAACGATGCGACAGACCCCAATCCTTCAAAGCGTCGGAGGCGGGCCTGTGGCGCGTTTCGATGTCGGCGAGGATGTCGATGGCTGCGGCGATGCGGGCGGCTGGGGTCATACTCCGATATCACTGCCCGGTCGGATAGTTGGGGCTCTCGCGGGTGATCGTCACGTCATGAACGTGGCTTTCGCGATGCCCGGCCGAGGAGACTTTGACGAAGCTGGCGCGGCTCTGGAACTCTGGGATCGTCTGCGCGCCGACATAGCCCATGGCGGCGCGCAACCCGCCGCCCAGCTGATGCAGGATCGCTCCGGCCGGGCCACGATAAGGCACCTGGCCTTCGACGCCCTCAGGCACCAGCTTCAGCGCATCCTTGATGTCCTGTTGGAAATAGCGGTCCGCCGAGCCACGGGCCATGGCGCCGACGGAGCCCATGCCACGATAGGCTTTATATGAGCGCCCCTGATACAGGAAGACCTCGCCCGGACTCTCATCCGTGCCCGCGAGCAGCGAGCCGATCATGACGCA
>DAIESR010000375.1 GCA_027346205.1 Beijerinckiaceae bacterium | reverse complement strand
TTGTCGAGAAACTGATCACCGCGCCGAGCAGAATCTGCGGGAATGTGACCCCGAAGGACAGCGCCGCGCGCAGACCATAGGAGATGCGTGCGGGTGGCTTTGGACGCGGGTCCAGCACGAGGCACCAGAACAAAATCCCGTCGAGGACCATGCTCCAATTCATCAGCGTATAGAGGCCGGTATCGAGCATGGCGCGGAAATGGACCGCCGGGATGAGCCAGAAATAAAAGAGGCCGACGAAGAGAAAGGCCGCGAGCCAAGGCTGTTGGAGGATACCGATCATCGCGGTGACCAAGCGGCCTTCGATCAATTGCTGTCCCCAGCGTGGCATGCCCCGCTTGATCATTGTGTCTGGCCAACCGAGTGCGATCAAGAACGGCCCGATATGATGCATCACCATATGCTGGATGCGGTTCAGAAAAAACATGTGCTGCGACCAATATTCGAACCGGGTCTGCAGCATGATGTAGATGAGGAAGAGGCCGAGAAGAAAGGCAATCCGGCGCCAGATAGGAGGCTGCGCTTCATGCGGCGAGAGTGCGAGCCCGCGCCAGAACCAATAGAAGGTGAGAGCCGTGGCCAAATAGATCGAAGGCGAGAAATCCCAAGGCGCCCAGAAAGGCATGAGCGATGGATGGCTGTGCGACATCCAGAATAGGATCGCACCTAGCACGAAAATCGCGCCATAGGTAGCGCAATCGGCCCAATCCGCAGCCGTAGGCGGCGCAATTGTCTGGCGTCGCAACATCCTTTCCATCGCCGATGGGTTACGGCGAAACCGCGTCCATTGTCAAAGATCGAAAGGACGCAGCGGTGCTATTGAGCAAATGGCGGGATCCATTCACGTGCCGTCGGTATGGACCCAATTTCCAGGATCGAGATCAGCAGGCGCCGCTGCCGCGCGCCGGCAGCCAGATGGCGCGAACGCCGCCCTTGCGGCCGGGGCGGCGCATGCAGACGACGCCTTGGTGCCATGGGATAGGGATCATCGGCAGATCGCTGCGCTGTCATTGGAGCCATTTGGGATCAATTTCGAGCGCTGATGCGATCTTCTCGAGTGTCTCTTGCGTGCCCCGCCGACGCCCGGCTTCGAGATCGCTGAGATAGCCTTGGCCGAGACCCGTCGCGGCGGCAAGCTCTATCTGCGATTTGCCGCGCCATTTGCGCAAGGCTTTGAGCAGCGTGTCTCCGCGCAGCATGGCAGCCGACACTTCCGCTGGAAGCACGAAATCGCGACCGGCGGCGAGATCAGCCTTGCGCGCATCATAGATCGCGACATCAGCCTCGTCTTCCTGTGCGTTGGTCGCAGCTTCGACAAGCGCCGCATACTCGGCGCGCGAAAGCAGGACAAGCTCCTCGCCATTGGGGGTGACGATGATTTGCGGGCCGGGCATCTTCAGTTCCTCTTGTAAGTCGTTGTTTCGCGCTTGCCGATATAGATCGCCAGAATCGTGGTCTGATCCTCGTCAAAGATCACGCGGTAACGGCCGACGCGGAGGCGGAAGCCGTCACGTCCGCCGAGCTTCGTGAGACATCACCGCGGCCGTCGATTGCATAGGCGGAAAGCGACGCAATGATCATCTTGCGCGCATCCGCGTCGAGAGCGTCGAGATCTTTGGCGGCGGCATGGGTGAAGACGATCGTTTTCATGAGCGATATTATCGCACTTGATCGCGATAAGTTGGTGTCCGGTAGGCTGGCAGCGGGTCGGAATGCCGGGAAGCCATGCCCGATTCGTCACAAAACGAAGGGCGAACAATTCCCACGGGTCAAACGTGCATGTTCTTGCACCGCTCGACGCGAAACTGCCGGCTGCCAGCCTGTGAAATTTTTAATTCTGGCTAAAATATCAATGAGTTAGTGGTGGGCGCGACAGGGATTGAACCTGTGACCCCTCCCGTGTGAAGGGAGTGCTCTCCCGCTGAGCTACGCGCCCTTGACCGGTGAGACACCGGACCAGCGGCATTACCGAAAGCGGCTTTTGGCCCTCAAGTCAAGCTGGGAAACGGCGGAGCAGGCTGCGGACGATCGCTCCTTTCAGGCAGATTTGAGGAGGCTTTCGACGGCCTCCCACAGATAGTCGAAATGCGAGATGACGCGATCGGGCTTATAGGCCTCGACCGGCAAGTCCGTATAGCCGAAATCGACCGCCACGACCGGGATTTTGGCGTTTTGCGCCGTCTCTATGTCGGTCTTCGAATCGCCGACCATGATGGTGCGGTCGCGGTGTCCGCCCGCTTTGTCGATGGTCATGAGCAGGGCGCGCCCGTCGGGCTTGTTCACCGGAAAGGTGTTCTTGCCGCAGATTGCGCTGAACCGGCTTGCGACCCCCAGCGCTTCGAGGAGCAGGACTGAGGAATGCTCGATCTTGTTTGTGCAGACCGCGAAGTGCCATCCCGCCGCCTCGAAACGGTCGAGGGCGGTCCCGACGCCGGGAAAGAGGCTGCTCTCGTCGGCGATATGGGCGTCGTAATGCGTGAGAAAATCGTCGAAGAGCGCATCGATGCGCGCCACCGGCAGGTCGCCGCCGGCATGGGCGAGGCCGCGCTCGATCAAAGCCCGGGCGCCGCCGCCGACCATTTTGCGGGCGGTCTCATAGGGCACGGGCGGAAACCCCTCGCGTGCGAGGAGCATATTGAGCGTCGCGACGAGATCGGGAGCTGTCTCGGCGAGTGTGCCATCGAGGTCGAAGACGAGGAGTGGTTGGGTGGGGGAGGAGGATATCATGCATCTCACATAATGGGATGGGCAAGCGGCATCAAGCACTCATGGCTGTGGAACGCCTCGCCTGTCTTCGTCGGGCCATGGCACGATCGCACTTCTGCCCCGGCTTGCGTATAAGAGAGGACAACCGATTCGCATGTCGGATGTGGAGAGCCGGACCATGAATCTGTTTCCGAAATTTCCCCCTCTTCCCAGGCTTCGTCTCGGTCGGGAGCTTGCGGCGATCGGCTTCGCCTTCCTCGCCGGCACATCGGGCGCAGCCGCCTCGAGCTATGAGTTTCTCGCAGCGCCGGAGATCGACCTCAACCGCGTCTACCGGCTCGACAAGGCGACGGGCGAGGTCGGCGCCTGCCAATATGGTTTGAAGGAAGGCACTGTCGGGGTGACGCTCTGCTATCCGCCGGGCGATGGCGCCGGACCGCAAGGTTCGAGCGAATATGCGCTCGTCGCCTCGCGGCACGAGCGCGAAGGCGGCGTGTTCCGGGTCGATCTGCGCACCGGCATGATGTCGATCTGTTATGTGCTCAACGCAGCCGTCGTCTGCACGCCTCAGGCCAAATAGGGTGGAGAAAGCCGGTTCACCCGAGGGTTGACGCGTGGCGCGCGAAAGCCTAACCGCGTGCCATGGAAAACCTTAGTTTAGATGAGGCAAAGCGGCGGGCCGCTGCTGCCGCTTTGAAAATCGTGACGCCGGGCATGCGTCTCGGGTTGGGCACTGGCTCGACGGCGGCGCATTTCATCGATCTCCTCGGCGCCAAGGTCGCCGAGGGGTTGAAAGTCGTCTGCGTCCCGACCTCGGAGCGCACCCGCATCCAGGCCGAGGGCCTGGCTATCCCGCTGGCGACTTTCGAAGAGATCGACGAACTCGATCTTACGATCGATGGCGCCGATGAATTCGACCCGGATCTTCGCCTCGTCAAGGGCGGCGGCGGCGCGCTCTGGCGCGAGAAGATCGTCGCGGCGGCGTCGAAGCGCATGATTGTCATCACCGATGCCTCAAAGGCGGTTGCCACGCTCGGCAAATTCCCTTTGCCGATCGAGGTTAGCCGCTTCGGTCTCGAGGCGACGCGACGTGCGATTCTGCGTGAGGCCGAAGCCTGCGGTTGCGGGGGCCCGGTCGTGCTGCGCAAGACACCGAGCGGCGAGGCCTTTATGACGGATAGTGGCAATTATCTCTTCGATTGCGTCTTCAATGTCATTCCGGCGGCGGATGAGCTGGCGCAGCGGCTCAGCGCCATCCCCGGCATAGTCGAGCATGGCCTGTTCATCGGCCTCGCCAAAGCGGTGATTTCGGCTAGCCCCGAAGAGATTAAAATCTATGGGCAATTGGACTGACAGGTGGGCGGTATGCCTGCCCTTATGCGAAAACAAAAGACAAAAGCGGCGGCGCTGATTCCATCTGAGCGTTCGCCGCTCTAGACGAGAGCGTAGCTAAAGACGAGAGCGGCCCCAAGGCCGCCGAGTGATCATGAACGTTCGAGTGATCATGAACGCCAAGGAGATTGCCTGTGCTTCCGAGTTTTGAACGCTTTTCGTCCGCACGCCCACGGGCTTTACGTCCTGCCGCTATCCTTCTCGCTGCCGCGGGTCTCTTGCTTCTCGCACCACTCGCCCAAGCCCAGCCGGCCGTTCCAGCGGCGAAGGCGCCTGCCGTCGTTGCGGCGCCGACCGCTTCGCATCTCGCCGCGGCGCGCGAGCTTGTGATGGCGAGCGGCATGTCGCGCTCCTTCAATGCGGCTATTCCGCAGATGATGGCGAAGCTCACCGCGACCTATACGCAGACGCGTCCGGATCTCGCCCCCGATCTCAAAATCGTACTGGAGCAAATCCGTCCCGAATTCGAGAAGGATACGGACCAGATGGTGGACAAGGCGGCGCATATTTATGCCGGGCTTCTGACCGAGCCGGAGATTAAGGCGGCGGTCGCCTTCTTCGCCAGCGACGCGGGGAAGAAATATGTCCAGACCCAGCCCTATTTCTTCGATGACGTCATCAATGCGATGCAGGACTGGCATCAGAAGATCTCGGCGCAGCTGATGACCCGTGTGCGTGCCGAGTTGAAAAAGAAGGGCCACACGCTCTGATCGCTCGTCGCTGACGTGCTGGCGGTTCCGCTGAGGCATGGCGCGGCGGCATGGCGCGGCGGATGCTAGAACATGCTCTATCTATTCGAAATAGAGCCAATCCGGAGGATGTGGATCGGCTCTATGAAAGTGAGAATGTTCGATGGCCGAATATGATGTCGATCTCTTTGTGATCGGCGCCGGATCGGGGGGCGTCCGCGCCGCCCGCATTGCCGCCTCGCATGGCGCCAGGGTCATGGTCGCGGAGGAATTCCGGGTCGGCGGCACCTGCGTCATCCGTGGCTGCGTCCCGAAAAAGCTGATGGTCTATGCGAGCCGCTATGCCGATGAATTTGCCGATGCGGCAGGGTTCGGCTGGAGTGTGCCGGCAGCCTCATTCGATTGGACGAAGCTCGTCGCCGGCAAGGAGAAGGAGGTCACGCGGCTTTCCGGGATCTATCGCGCCAATCTCGAAAAATCCGGCGTCGCGCTCGTCGACAGTCGCGCCGTCGTCGAGGATGTCAACAAGATCCGCCTTCTGGCCGATGATCGTTTGATCAGCGCCCGCACCATTCTCGTTGCGACGGGCGGTCGGCCGGTCCTTGTGCCCACCGTCCCAGGCGTCGAACATGCGATCACCTCGAACGAGATTTTCGATCTTCCCGAGATGCCGAAGCGAATCCTGATCGTCGGCGGCGGCTATATCGCGGTTGAATTCGGCGCGCTTCTCGTCCGTTTGGGCAGCGAAGTCACGCTCGCCATGCGTGCGGACAATATTTTACGCGGCTTCGACGAGGACATGCGGGCTGCCCTTCGCGATGCCATGGTCGAGGCCGGCGTGACTTTCAAATTCGGCACTCTGCCGAGCCGGATCGACAAGACCGAGGACGGTCTTGTGGTTACGCTCGCCAATGGCGCTGTGCTCGATGTCGATCAGGTGATGCTGGCAACCGGCCGCGACCCCAACACGAGCGGACTCGGTCTCGAAAAAGTCGGTGTCGCGCTGGACGCCATCGGCGCCGTCAAGGTCGATGAATATTCGCAATCGACTGTGCCCTCGATCTATGCCGTGGGCGATGTCACCAATCGTATCGCCTTGACGCCAGTCGCCATTCGCGAAGGCCATGCCTTCACCGATACGGTCTTCGGCAATAAGAAGACGGAGGTCGACTATATCGGCGTGCCCACAGCCGTCTTCACCACGCCGGAACTCGGCACGGTCGGGCTCACCGAGACCGAGGCGCGCGAAGCCTATCATTGCGTCGATATCTATCAGACGAGCTTTCGGCCGCTGAAGGCGACTTTGTCCGGCCGAGCCGAAAAAATGCTGATGAAGCTCATCGTGGACGGCGAGACGGATCGCGTTCTCGGTGTCCATGTGCTTGGCGAAAGCGCGGGTGAAATGGCGCAATTGCTCGGCGTGGCGGTGAAGATGGGTGCCAAAAAGGCTGATTTCGACGCGACTATGGCGGTTCATCCGACGGCGGCCGAGGAGTTCGTGACCTTGCGGACACGCGCGGCGCGCTATCGGAAAGACGCTGCCGATATGGCTTAAGGGGTATCCCGGCGTCCTGATTGCAGTCGCAATCACTCAACCCCATGTGTATAAAGCTTGTTCCAGAGGGATTTGGGGCCGGGAGCTGACACGGCTCAATAAATTGGAATTGAAGTCCATGCGGAGCGAACATTGGTCACCTGACAGCTGGCGGGCAAAGCCCATCGAGCAGGTGCCCGACTTTCCCGATCAGGCAGCGCTCAAAGAGGTCGAGCGCCAGCTCGCTTCTTTTCCGCCGCTCGTCTTCGCCGGCGAGGCGCGCAAGCTCAAATCTATGCTCGGCAAGGCTGCTAAGGGCGAGGCCTTTTTGCTCAGGGCGGCGATTGCGCCGAGAGCTTCGCCGAACACTCAGCCGACAATATCCGCGATTTCTTCCGCGTCTTTTTGCAGATGGCGGTGGTGATGACCTTTGCCGCGGCCTCGCCCGTGGTCAAGATCGGGCGTGTCGCCGGCCAATTCGCCAAGCCGCGTTCCGAGCCGATGGAGAAGCGCGGCGATATTTCACTGCCGAGCTATCGCGGCGACATCGTCAATGACATCGCTTTCACCGAGGCGTCGCGCACACCGGACCCGGTGCGCCAGCTCGATGCCTATAGGCAGTCGGCGGCGACCTTGAATCTGATCCGCGCCTTCGCCTCTGGCGGCTATGCCAATCTTGAAAACGCACATCGCTGGATGCTGGGCTTCATCAAGGATAGCCCGCAATCGGCGCGCTATCAGGAATTGGCCGACCGCATCTCCGAGACAGTTGGTTTCATGCGCGCAATTGGATTGGACCCGGAAGCGCATCAGGAATTGCGGCAGACGGATTTCTACACCTCGCATGAGGCGCTGCTGCTCGGCTATGAAGAGGCGCTGACCCGCATCGATTCAACGACCGGTGACCCTTATGCGACCTCCGGCCATATGATCTGGATCGGCGACCGCACGCGGCAATTGGATCACGCCCATATCGAATTTGCGCGCGGCGTGAAGAATCCGCTGGGGCTCAAATGCGGCCCGTCGCTTACGCCCGACATGCTCTTGAAACTGATCGATGTGCTCGATCCCGACAATGAGCCGGGCCGGTTGACGTTGATCTGCCGCTTCGGCGCCGACAAGGCGGCCGAGCTTCTGCCCACGCTCTTGCGTGCCATAAAGCGCGAAGGCCGCAATGTGCTTTGGTCCTGCGATCCGATGCATGGCAATACGATCAAGGCGGCGAGCGGCTTCAAGACGCGGCCCTTCGATCGCGTCATCAGCGAGATTCGCACCTTCTTCGCCGCGCATCAGGCGGAAGGCACCTATGCCGGCGGCGTGCATCTCGAAATGACCGGCAAGAATGTCACCGAATGCACTGGCGGCGCGCGCGCCATTTCCGACGCGGACCTTTCGGATCGCTATCACACCTATTGCGACCCCCGGCTCAATGCCGAGCAGGCGATCGAAATCGCTTTCCTCGTCGCCGAGCTGTTGAAGGTCGAGCGCTTGCAGCGGGTGAAGGAAGAGGTAAGGGCAGCGGAGTGAGAAGGAGCTGATCCCGCCCCTTGGTGAGGGTGGCGCCAAAGGCGCCGGGTAGGGCATCAACTATGTAACAATAAACCCCATCCGTCAGCATCGCTTCGCTCGCTGTCACCTTCCCCTTTTAGGGGAAGGATAGGCCGCAGCCCACCGGCACGAAACCTGCGTTGATTTTCTTATGGCAACTCTTCCCACCCTGTTTCTGTCCCATGGCGCGCCGAACCTTCTTCTGCAGAAGAGCCCGGCGCGTGATTTCTTGCAAAAGCTCGGGCAGGAGATCGAGCGCCCGCGCGCGATCCTCATCGCCTCGGCGCACTTCGAAATGCCGAATCCGGCCTTCACCGCTAGTGCGCATCCCGACATGATCTATGATTTTACCGGCTTCGAGGATGAGCTGTATCAGGTGAAATATCCGGCGCTCGGCGCACCAGGCTTGGCAGCCGTCGCCGCGGATCTCCTGGTCAAGGCCGACTTCGAACCGCAGGAGGTCTTGGGCCGTGGCTATGATCATGGCGCCTGGGTGCCGCTGAAGCTCATGTATCCGGATGCCGATATTCCGGTCGTCGAGCTCTCCGTGCAGCGCGAAGGCGGCGCTGGCCATCACATCATGGTCGGCCGTGCTCTGGCGCCGCTGCGCGACCATGGCATTTTGATCGTCGGGTCCGGCAGCCTCACGCATGGTTTCGACGCGACTGCCAAGAGCAACGTTGCGCTCGATGCGCCTCCACCTGATTGGGTGACTGCTTTTGCCGAATGGGTGCATGAAAAAGCGGAGGCCGGCGCAATCGACGAGATTGCCGATTGGTGGGGCTTGGCGCCCAATGCCAAAAAGAATCACCCGACGCCCGAGCATTTTCTGCCGCTGCCGCTCGTCATGGGCGCGGCGGGCGAGGGCGCCAAGGGCAGGCGTCTGCACTCATCCGTGCAATATGGCGTGCTGTCGATGGACGCTTATTTGTTCGAGTAAGGCCGGCGCTTCGGACGCCGAGTCCGAGCTTGTAAATCTATTTTTGATGAATTATTCTAGTTAGAATGACTAGAAATTTGAAACAGCCGCCGAAGATGGCCAAATCGCCCCGTCGGCCGGGCCATTGGCTCCTCCAAGATGCCAAAGCCCGATTCAGTGAGCTGGTGCGGCGTGTTCGCAG
>DAIESR010000372.1 GCA_027346205.1 Beijerinckiaceae bacterium | reverse complement strand
GCGCGGAATCGGCGATCAATCGCATCGGCATCGCGGGCTTTGCCGCCTGTCGCGCTCTATCGACAAGTTTCAACGATCGTCCGAAACAGGCGTCGCGCCCTTATGACAAGGACCGTGACGGTTTCGTGATGGGCGATGGCGCCGGCTGCGTCGTGCTGGAATCCTTGGAGCACGCCCAGGCGCGCGGCGCCAAGATCTACGCTGAGATCGTGGGCTATGGCATGTCCGGCGATGCCTATCACATCACCGCGCCCGAGAGTTCGGGAGACGGCGCCTATCGCGCCATGCAATCGGCGTTGAAACGTGCCGGCATCACGCCGCATGATCTCGATTATATCAATGCGCATGGCACCTCGACGCCGCTCGGCGACGAAATCGAACTCGGTGCGGTGCATCGTCTCTTTGGCGATGGACCCGGCTCCAATTCGCTTTCCATGTCGTCGACGAAATCCGCCGTCGGTCATCTTCTAGGCGCTGCCGGCGCGGTCGAGGAGATCTTTTCCGTTCTCGCGATTCGCGATCAGATCGTGCCGCCGACGCTCAATCTCGATCAGCCTTCCGTCGCGACATCGATAGACCTCGTGCCGCATAATGCGCGCAAACGCGCGGTGGAATTCGTTTTGTCGAATTCCTTTGGTTTTGGTGGCACCAATGCCTGCCTTGTTTTCCGGCGACCGCAATAGTGTGATTCCATGGTAGAAACTTAAGCTCTCGTAGAAACTTAAGCTCCGGCACTGTGACCAGCCGTCGGACATGTTTCAGTGGATCGATAGCGCAGCGCTTACGGCGAAGTTGAAGCATGGCGTTCGGGGGCTGGGTGTGCTTGTGCAATCCGGATTTGGCCATCTGGTTATTTCGTGTAGAAATATGCGCGCGAGTTTTCCGCATCAGACCCGCAGGTGGGGACCGGTTGCGGGCCTGATGCGGAAACAAAAGGTGAGAGCGGCAGCGCTGATTCCATCAGAGCGTTCACCGGTCTAGACATCGGAAAAGTTGGGTCAACTTTTCCGATGTCTCGGGAATGAGAGCGGCTTCGCAATGGTTTGACGTCGTCATCAAACCGAAGCCGTTCTAGCGAATGGGTGTGAGTTCATGGGGAGCAAGGCTCCGGACGATGGCAATAGCCCGGCGCCTGAACCTTCGGGCGAAGGCGGGCCGCCGGCGCGCTTTTTTGGCCATAGGGTGACGCCGCAAAGTCCGAACGAGGCGTTGCAGCCGGAGCGGCCACCGCCGCCACCGGTGCTGCATCGACGTCGGCCGGGCCTCTCGGCCGTTTCTGGCTTTTTGTCCTTCCTGCTGATCATTGCCGGCGCTGGTCTGTTCGGCGTCCTCTGGGGTGCCCAGCGTATCCGCGAGCCGGGTCCGCTCGCCGCAGACAAAGTCCTCTATATCGCACCGGGAACCGATTTCCCCGACGTCGTCGCGACCCTCAATTCGGAAGGCGTGATCGACAATGAGCTGCTCTTCAACCTCGCTGTGATGTTCGAGGGCAAGCGCTCTAAGATCAAGGCCGGCGAATATCTCTTCAAACGCAGCGCCAGCATGCGTAATGTGATTGAACTTCTCGTCAGCGGCCGTCAGGTTTTGCATTCGGTCACCATTCCCGAGGGACTGACGAGCGAGCAGATCGTCGAGCGTCTGCGCGGCAATAATCTCCTCATGGGCGACATTCGCGAGATCCCGAAGGAGGGCAGCCTCCTACCCGAGACCTATAAGGTCACGCGCGGCATGGCGCGCGCTGCGCTGATCAAGCGGATGGAGGAGGACGAGAAGAAGCTGGTTGCACAGATCTGGGCCAATCGCGACAGCGGCCTCATATTGCATTCGCCCTATGAACTCGTGACGCTCGCCTCAATCGTCGAGAAGGAGACAGGCAAGGCGGATGAACGTCCGCGTGTCGCCGCCGTCTTCCTCAACAGGCTGCGCAAGCGCATGAAATTGCAATCCGATCCGACGATCGTCTATGGCCTCGTCGGCGGCAAAGGAACTTTGGGGCGGCCGATCCTGCATTCCGAAGTCGAAAAACCGACGCCCTACAACACCTATGTGATTCCGGGCCTGCCACCAGGGCCGATCGCCAACCCGGGACGGGCGGCGCTGGAAGCTGTCGCCAATCCGTCGCGGACGGAAGATCTCTATTTCGTCGCGGATGGAACAGGGGGCCACGTCTTCTCGCAGACGTTGGAGCAGCATGTGCGCAATGTGCATCGCTGGCGCCAGATCGAGAAGGCGGCACAAGAGAAGGAGAAGTCGGGGATGGAGGTCGATAAGGTCGCGCCGCCGCCTCCGATCGGCAAGCCCGCGCAACATGGCGCGCTCGAGGGCACGTCAGTCTACGGGGCGTTGCCTGGTTCGGCCGCCTTTTTGGGCGGTGGAATGCCGGGACCATCGCTCGGTATCGCTTCTGCCATTGCGACTTTTGCCAGAGTCGCGCCAGCATTGCCAAGCAGGCTGGCCACCGCCGCGCCGGCGCCAGGGGCGCGCGCAGCGCACCGCAATCTTGCGATGACGTCGGTTTCGGCCCTGGTCAAGGAGCCTGGCATCGACAAGCTTGGCCTGAGCGTGAGCGGCGTTCCGGACCCACATGCGTCCGCCGCGCTACTTGATGGTCCGGTCGATGCGAGCGGCGATGCTGCCGCGCCGTCAGACGCCGGAGCGCGCGCGGTCTCGGTCGCGCAAGCTCAGGCTGAGGAAAGGGCCGTCGCTAGCGCCCTTGCCGAAAGAGGAGGTACCTCAACGGTTCCGCCTGCCAGGGCCACCACAAGCAGTCGGCAACAATACGACGGACAAGGAATTCATCCTGCCGTGTTTGACGCCTCCGAGGGCACGCCTTTCGACCCTCTCCGCGACAAGACCTATGATCTCAATTACCCGAAGATGGTTCCCAGCTCGGCGCCGCCGCGGTAAGCTCAGCTTCGTTTCTTCCTACCGACGCGCCAAGATTCTGGACGCATTACGCACAAGGCTCGGATGACACTTGCCAGCATGACCGGCTTTGCCCGCGTCGCCGGCGCTTCGGCGGGTTATCGCTGGGCCTGGGAAATCAAATCCGTCAATGCGAAGGGACTCGATCTGCGCCTGCGTCTGCCTCCCGGCTTCGATGCGATCGAAGCGGAGGCGCGCGCCAGGCTTGCCCAGGCGCTTTCCCGCGGCACATGCTATGCGACCTTGTCCGTGCAGCGGGAGACAGCCGTCCCCGAGGTCCGCGTCAACCAGGATTTGCTGTGTCTTCTCGCGGACGCGCTGGCGGGCGTGCCGCTATCCAACGGCTTGAGACCGGCTTCGCTCGACGGTCTTCTGAGCGTGCGCGGCGTCGTCGAGATCCGCGATCGCAATGAAGACGAGGCCGAATTGGCGCAGGCCCAGGAGGCCGCGCTGGCCGGTCTCGAAGAGGCGCTCGCGGCTCTGGTCGCCATGCGCGGGAGCGAGGGCCGGGTGCTCGGGCAGGTTCTCTCGGCCCGAATTGAAAAGCTCGCCGTCTTGCAACGCGCGGCGGACGAATGCCCGGCCCGTAAGCCCGAAGCGATCAAAGCTAAGCTCGCCGAGACCTTGACGCTCCTCGCCGGCCACCGCCATCTCGACGAGAACCGGCTTTACCAGGAAGCGCTGCTACTGGCGGCTAAGGCCGGTAGAAGCGAGGAGCTCGATCGGCTCGCTACCCATATCGGCGCCATCGCGGAACTGTTGGAAAAGAGTGGCCCAATCGGACGACGGCTCGATTTTCTAGCGCAGGAACTCGGCCGTGAGGCCAATACGCTCTGCGCGAAATCGAATGATGCGAGCTTGACGGCGATCGGGCTCGAATTGCGTGTCGAGATCGAACAGTTTCGCGAGCAGGTCCAGAATATCGAGTGATGCCGATGCAAGCGCAGGATCGCGCCATAGAATCTACCGAGCGCCCGCAGCCAGGTGACGTGCCGTTTCGACGGCGTGGCCTCATGCTGATCCTGTCCTCGCCATCGGGGGCCGGCAAGACGACCTTGACCCGCATGCTCCTACAGACCAAGGCGCTCGATCTCACTTTGTCGATCTCAGTGACGACGCGGACGCGCCGGTCGAGCGAAGTCGACGGCATCCATTATTCTTTCATCACCCGGAAGCAATTCGAGGTGCTACGTGATGGCGGCGAGTTGCTCGAATGGGCGGAGGTGCATGGCAATTTCTACGGCACGCCACGCGAGCCGGCGGAACTGGCGCTGGCGCAAGGCCGCGATGTGCTCTTCGACATCGATTACCAAGGCACGCAGCAGGTGAAGGCGAAGGTCGACGACAATGTGGTGACGATCTTCATCCTGCCGCCATCGCTCAAGGAGCTCAAGGCACGGCTTGAGCGGCGCGCCGAAGACAGCCGCGAGACGATCGAAAAGCGGCTTACCAATGCGCGCAATGAAATCCGCCGTTGGACGCTTTACGATTATGTGCTCGTCAATGACGATCTGCAGAGGACGTTCGAAGAGCTGCTGGCGATCGTGACGGCGGAGCGGCATAGAGCGGCGCGGCAAAAGGAGGGCATTGGCGCTTTCGTCGAGCAGCTTTTGGGCGAGGAGTGAGGCGAGTGGCGTCTCCCGACGTTGCAAGAGCGGATGTTTTTGAATCGTTCAGCTCGGGTGTCCGAGCAGGCCACTGATCGATATATCCTCATCCACATCCGGCCAATGAATTCCCTCACCTCGACCGATCAAACGCCAATGTCGCCTTTGGTCCGGCAATGCATCGCGGAGGCGCGGAAACCATTCCAATGGCGCCGATATCTCGCGCCCGTCTGCCAATACGACATGTATTGCGGCGTCATCGAAACGAACATCGATTGCGACCGGGTGTTGTTCAACGGCCAAAATAGGCATGCCAAGCCTCCATAAACTCTGCTCGATGCTCGATCACCAAAGCACGCAATCGCGTGAGGTCGCTCGGCCGGAAACCCTGCGAACGAACCAATGCTACAGGATCCAGTCAGTACTTGGCTGTCCAATTGTCACATTCGATATGAATATGCGGCGGCTCGCTATTTTCAAGGCTGTAAAAGAAA
>DAIESR010000354.1 GCA_027346205.1 Beijerinckiaceae bacterium | reverse complement strand
ATGATTTTGGATTGATTCAATCCAAAATCATCGTGATCTAGAGGAGTCACGAATGCCGCTTGTTGATGCTGTGGTGCCCGGCAATGCCGTGCCGATCTTCTTCGTCACCTCCGAGACATGGCCGCAGATCCGTGATGAATTGCCGGCGCCGGCAGCAGCCTTTGCGACGGCCTGCGATTTTGAGCCGACACCCGGCCGTCTGCTGATCCTGCCTTCGGCGGAGGGTCGCCTCGCTGGCGTGCTCTTCGGTCTCGAGCGTAAGGACGCAAAGAGCCGCGATCCGTTTCTGCCCGGACGGCTCGCGACATCTCTGCCTGCCGGCACCTATCGCTTCGCCAATGCGCCGCATGATGTGGATCTCGCCACGCTCGCCTTCGTCCTCTCCTCCTATCGCTTCATGCGCTACAAAAAGGCGGACAATTCCCAGAGCCCGGAACTTTGCACGCCGGAAGGCGTCGACAAGGTCCGCATTCTGCGCATCGCAAATGCCGTCGCGCTCGGCCGCGATCTCATCAATACGCCGGCCAATGATCTTGGACCCGATGCGCTTGAAGCGGCGGCCTTGAAGGTCGCGACGCAGTTTCAGGCCAAAGCCTCGGTGATCCGTGGCGAAAAGCTTCTGCAGACGAATTATCCGCTGATCCATGCGGTGGGGCGTGCCTCCGACAAGGCGCCGCGCCTCGTCGATTTCGTCTGGGGTCCGAAGGATGCGCCGAAAGTCACGCTCGTCGGCAAAGGAGTCTGCTTCGATACGGGTGGCCTCGACATCAAGCCCGAAAGCGCCATGCTGCTCATGAAGAAGGACATGGGCGGCGCCGCGACGGCGCTCGCCTTGGCGCAGATGATCATGGACGCCAATGCCTCGGTGCGTTTGCGGGTCATTCTGCCGGTGGTCGAAAATGCCATCGCCGGCAATGCGATGCGCCCTGGAGACATCTATAAGAGCCGGAAGGGCCTGACTGTCGAGATCGGCAATACGGATGCTGAAGGTCGCCTCATCCTCGCCGATGCCTTGGCGCTTGCGGATGAGGACGCCCCCGACCTCCTGCTCGATTTCGCCACGCTCACCGGCGCGGCGCGGGTCGCGCTGGGGCCGGATCTGCCGCCTTTCTACACGATGGACGAAGATCTTGCCGGCGAGATCGCGCGGCATGGCGCGCAGACGCATGATCCGGTCTGGCGCCTGCCGCTGTGGGACCCTTATGACAAGCTCATCGACGGCAAGGTCGGCAATCTCTGCAATATTTCCGGTGGCTCCTTCGCCGGCTCGATCACGGCCGCCCTCTTTTTGCGCCGCTTCGTCGAAAAGGCGAAGGCCTGGGCGCATTTCGACATCTATGCGTGGAATCCGACAGCAAAATCGGCACGGCCGGAAGGTGCCGAAGTGCAGGTCGCACGGCTTCTGTTCGATCTCATCGAGGCGCGCTATGGCTGCAAGGCCAAGGTCGAAGTGCCGAAGGACAATCGCAAGATCGTCCGGCGCGTCGGCTTTCTCGATCATGAAAGTGACGAAGGTAGTATATTCGACGATTTTGTGCCGTGAGATGATGCTGCAATGATCTCCTATGATCCGCGTCTTACGCCTGCGCGCCCGGACCTTGCCGCGGAGCATCTCGCGGACCAAGTGCCGGCCGCGCGCTATGTGGCGGGTCGGGCCATGCATCTTGCGATCGAATGCGCGGATCTGCGCCGCGCGCCCTCGCGCGAGGCTGCCATAGATACTCAGGTCCTCTATGGCGAGGATGTGGTGCTCTATGACGCGCGCGACGGCTGGGGCTGGGTGCAGTTGGCGGGTGACCGCTATGTTGGCTATGTCGCGCTCGATGCGCTTGTCGAGGGGGATGCGCAAGCCACCCATAGGGTGACGGCCAATCGCACTTTCATCTATCCGCGCCCTGATATCAAAGCGCCGATCCTGGCCGCGCTGCCTCTCGGCGCCACAGTCAAACTCATCGACGCCGACGGCAATTTCGGTCGGCTTGCGAGCGGCGGCTTCGTCATCGCGTTGCATCTTTTGAGCATTGACGAAAGGATCGAGGATTTCGTCGCCGTCGCCGAGGGCCTGCTTGGTGCCCCTTACCTATGGGGCGGCAAATCCTGCCTCGGCGTCGATTGCTCGGGGCTGGTGCAGATCGCCCTCGCGCAAGCTGGAATCGCCGCGCCGCGCGACACCGATCTCCAGCAGCGGGCGCTCGGCGATCCTCTTCCACGCGCGACGAGCGATCTCCGGCGCGGCGATCTCATTTTCTGGCATGGCCATGTCGGCATTATGCGCGACCCAGAGACTTTGTTGCATGCCAATGCGCATCACATGCTCGTTGCCAGCGAACCTCTGGCGACAGCCCGTGCCCGCATTTGCGCGAAAGGCGTCGGCGATATAGTTGCGATCAAAAGGCTATAGAAAGATGGATCGCGGCGTCATGGCATGCCGAGGCTCCTTGGCCCAAAAGCGCGCGGCAACTGCTTGGCGCCGCTCTCCCTTGCGCCCGAGGTGACCATTTGGTCGGCCGAGGAGCGGGCCGCGGCGCACAGGAATTTGCGGCCTTCATCCATGGTAAGTGGAGCGATGAAGGGGTTGC
>DAIESR010000353.1 GCA_027346205.1 Beijerinckiaceae bacterium | reverse complement strand
GAAAATTTCGGTCGGTGCCTTACGTAGGTCTACGGAGCTTCGAGCGACCAATTGCCGAGCTTACGAAGCTGACATGCCAGCATTCGCTGAACGCTAAAGCGGCGAACATTCAAATGGAATTGGTACTGCCGCTCTTGTCTTTTGTTGTCGCATCCGATTTGTCCCGCAGCCGGTTCCCACCTGCGGGTCTGATGCTCTAACAACGGCTTCATGCATTATGAAACGAGGCGGACGTGACAGCGCGAACGATAGGCGAGCGCCTTGCCCATTCAGCGCGGCAAGGATGCCGATCAGGCGGCTCCGCCCACGAGCAAATCGCGAATGCCCTGCAGAAGTCCGTCGTCAAGATGCGGCTTGCGCACGACCTTGATTCCAAGCTTGCCGGCTCGGCTCTCGATCGTCTCATCGGGATATCCGGTGATGAGCAGCGCCGGAACATTCGGATGTTTCGCGCGCACACGCGTCAAGAGATCGAGACCATTCATGATCGGCATGCGGTAATCGACGACGAGGCAGACGTTGTCGGGCAATTCGGGCTGCTCCAAAAGCTCCTCAGCGGAACCGAAGGTCAGCACATGATAGCCCTCCGTCTCCAAGAGAAAACAGAGCGATCGTAGAACCTGCGCGTCATCATCGACGATGATGATAGTGGAATGGATGATTTTTTGCATCACGATACCGGGACACCTTTACCCACATGGGGCTCACCCCGGGACGCACGCATGCTAATCAAAAGTAATCTGCATCAATTGATCTAAATCATTCCCCGGTCATGCCCGCCCGCATAGCAAAGCGGACCAGTTCCGAAATATTATTGGCCTGCATCTTGGTCATCAGTTTTGCCCGGTAGACCTCGACCGTGCGCGGGCTCAAATCGAATTGACGAGCCATCTCCTTATTGGTTTGGCCCTCGACCAAACCTGCCAACACCTGCCGCTCCCGACGGCTGAGCGTGGCAAGCCGCAGGGCCATTTCATCGCTGACGCCCGCCACGGTTTGGATGGGCAAGCTTGTCGCAAGCGCTGAGCGGATGGCATCGATCATGACCTCGTCGTCGAACGGCTTTTCGACGAAATCGGCGGCGCCAAGCCGCATCGCCTTGACGGCGAGCGGCACATCGCCATGGCCGGTCATAACGATGACTGGCAATCCCTTGCCCATTTCCTGGAGCAGCCGCAAGAGCTCGAGCCCGTCGATTCCCGGCATCCGGATATCTGTGACGACGCAGCCCGTCTCTATGCTCGTGAGTTCCTGAAGAAAGGCTTGCGCCGATTCGAAGGCGCGCACGACTAGACCGACGGAGCCGAGCAGAAAGGCAAGCGAATCCCGCAATGCCAAATCGTCATCGATGACATGGACGATCGCGTCAGACATTGTCGTCGTCCTTCTCGTCTTTGGCGGCCATGAGCGTGAACCGGAACACCGTGCCACCGACGGGATTCGGCTCGACCCACATCTTACCGCCATGAGCCTCGATAATGGTCTTGCAGATCGAGAGGCCGACCCCCATGCCGTTAGCCTTGGAGGTCACGAAAGGGTCGAAGAGCCTAGGCAGGATCTCCGGCTTGATCCCGTGACCGGTATCGGCCACGCCGACCTCGACCATCGCATCCGCTGCTGGGCTGATGGTGACGACAAGCTCGCGGCGCTCCGTCGCCTCCATGGCCTCCAAGGCGTTACGAAAGAGATTGACCAGAACTTGCTGGATTTGAACCCGATCAGCCAGCACCAGATCAACGCCCGGATCAACTTCCTGGCGTACCCGCACGCCGAGTTCACGCGCGCCGACGAGAGCCAAAGCGCTCGCCTCCTCCACCACTTTGACAACGCGCTCGACCTTCTTCTCGGTCTCACCACGCGCCGCGAAGTCACGCAGCCGGCGGATGATCTGACCCGCGCGCAGAGCTTGGTCGGCGGCCTTGTCCAGAGCATCCTGGATCGTTGCCCGCTGCGGATGCTCGACATCCTGCAACAAGCGACGACAGCCTTTCATATAATTGGCTATAGCTGTCAAAGGCTGGTTCAGCTCATGCGCGAGGCCCGAGGCCATCTCGCCCATGGCCAACAGGCGGGAGACATGCACCAGCTCGGACTGCAGCTCCTGCAGCTTCGCCATATTCTCCTGCCGCTCCGTGAGATCGCGGACGAAACCGGTGAAGCTGCGCCGTCCCGCGCTCTGCAACTCGCCAACCGAGAGATGCATGGGAAAGGTTGAGCCGTCCTTCCGCCGGCCAGTCACGACACGGCCAATGCCAATGATTTTGCGCTCGCCTGTCCGCTGATAGCGCTGCATATAGCCGTCGTGGCGGCCGCGGTCGGGCTCCGGCATCAGCACATGCACATTGGAGCCGATCACCTCTTCCGGCCGATAGCCGAACAGGCGCACGGCCGCTTGGCTGAAGGATTGGATCCTTCCCACCTCGTCGATGATGATCATCGCATCGGGCACGGTCTCGAGAATGAGCCGCAGATGCTCCTCGCGAGCGCGCAACTCCCGCTCGACTTGCTTCTGGTCGGCAGTATCGCGGACGATGCCGATGATCTTCGCCGGCCGCCCCCCTGCCTCACGAAACAGGCGACCCTGAGCCCGCAGGCAGCGCACCGTGCCGTCGACCTCTCGCAGGCGGAACCGAACGTCGAAAGTGCCCTTCCGCAATGCCACCCGTGCCGCCTGACGCATTTCGGTGCGTTCCAAGGGATCGAGCATGGCGATGAAGGCAGCGACATTCGATGCGACGAACTGTGGTTCACCCGACGCCCACGCCCGGAAGTCGACCCAATGGATCGCCTGCGATCTGAGATCCCATTCGAAGGTGCCGCAATTTCCGGCAGCGATCGCCACGCGCAAATGCCGGTCCACAACCGGACCTTCACATGCACGGGCAGCGAGATCCTCGTTCATCTAGACCCGATCCCAGCCTTGTCCAATCTCGCCACTTCGTCGCCGGCCATCCGGAATACCGCGTCCCAAATTCCGAAGCGACACTGCTAAATCGACCGGACCAAGGCTGCGGTCAAGAGCTTCGGCCGTGGTTCAAAGAGAAAAACGCGCGCGAACGCACGAATGACCGGTCCCGAAAAATGGCTCGGAGACTTACGCCAAGGCGCACGATAGGGCCTTCCTCCAAGTGAGAAATTTAGCCTCTCAGCGCAACAGCGAAAGCATGAAAATAGTTGCATTCTAAATTTTTGATTTGGCATGGTTTTAAGACTATTCTGATAATTCTACATATTTTCATGTATATTATAGTCAAAGCCGAACAATTAGTCTCGTCAAAGCGTCTGCGCGCTCATCTTGCGGAAGTGCCAAAAAAGAACAAGGATGTGATCCGCGCGGGGCTGCTATCCGACACTATCCGGCAATCCGACAAAACCAGTCTGCGGGTCGGCAAGAAGCACTGGCGGTTGGGGTTTTTCCATCACGCCGACAGCGCCATTTTCGTCGCCGCGCCATCGGCGCCTCGAAGCCATATGTCTCACCCTCGCCGGGAAACAGCTATCAACGCTGGCCTGAAAATGGATGCATGAGCAATTACCCAGGCGGATGCCGCGCCGACAATGAGCTTCGGCACAGCCGCTCGTTACGCGCGATATTGCTGCAAACGCGTGGTGCGCAGCCCGGCGAGACCATGCTGATCGATCGACATCTGCCATGAGAGAAATTCATCAACCGTCAGCGCATAGCGGCTGCAGGCCTCTTCGAGCGAGATCAAGCCCCCGCGAACCGCTGCCACCACTTCCGCTTTGCGGCGAATGACCCAGCGCTTTGTGGTGACGGGCGGCAGATCAGCAACCGTCAATGGGCTGCCATCGGGGCCGATGACATATTTGACTTTCGGACGGAGCGCTTCGATCATTTCCAGAACTCACCTACTCAACTGACGCTTCATGCAAAGACAATATAAAAAGCAGTTTAAGAATGAACTAAGCCCATGATGGGTTTTTTCCTAATATAAGCGCTCGATAGTAGTTGAATATTTAGGTTTTTACCCGTGTTGCTTGACGAATTGTACCGACATGATACAGGGCGGTTGCAAAGCATTAATAAACAGGTTCTCCGGCCGAAAGCACCCAGAGCCGATCCCGCTTATGTGGAATCGCTCGCGATCTACATAAGTGGGACAAATCGGATCTATTTCAAATAGTTAGAGCATGTCCTCATCAAGGAGACATCGGATATATCCGATGTCTAAAATAATGGAAAAGTCGAGCAACTTTTCCGGGACATGCCCTAGTGATGGCGACACATCGACCGGCAGGCCACATGGCTGCTATTCGTTGATTGCATTCGGCCCATCGGGGTGATTTAGATGAAAATTCCAAAAACAGCGGTCGCAGCGCTGCCGCAAATTTGAAACTCCAGCGTCATGCCGGATAATATGCCGGTTTGATATGCTGACGCCTCAATATGCGGAAGATGAGCAACTGAAGTGAATTCTACGTGAGCTTCACCAATGGCGGGTAAACTTGATGAGTGAGCCGCAAGCGCCGACACCGCCGGTCTTTCGCAACAGCCTCGACTTGAGCAAGCCGCCAGCCGAGACGCGGGTCGTCGTCGCCATGTCGGGCGGCGTCGATTCCTCCGTCGTCGCAGCGCTGCTCAAGGAGCAGGGCTACCAGGTCATCGGCGTCACCCTGCAGCTCTATGATCAAGGCGATGCGGAGCACCGCAAGGGTGCCTGTTGCGCCGGCCAGGACATTCACGATGCGCGACGCGTAGCAGCGCAGCTCGACATTCCGCATTATGTCCTCGATTACGAGGAACTCTTCCGCAAGAAGGTCATCGACCGTTTCGCCCGCAGCTATGCCGATGGCGAAACGCCGGTCCCCTGCATTTCCTGCAATAGCGAGATCAAATTTGCGGATCTGTTCCAGACGGCGCGCGATCTCGGTGCCGATGTTCTGGCCACCGGCCATTATGTGTCTTCGCGGCCCGATGGACTAGGCGGCCGCGAACTCTATCGGGCTCAGGACAGCGCGCGCGATCAGAGCTATTTCCTCTTTGCCACCACCAAGGCCCAGCTTGAGCTACTACGCTTCCCGCTCGGCGAAATGCAGAAGACGGATGTACGCCTGCTGGCCCACCGCTATGGCCTGCTCGTCGCCGACAAGGCCGACAGCCAGGACATTTGCTTCGTTCCGTCGGGGAAATATAGCGATTTCATCGAGCGGATCTGGCCCGAGGCGGCCGTCCCCGGCGACATCGTCCATATCGACGGGCGTGTGCTCGGCCACCATGCAGGCGTCATCCATTATACGATCGGGCAGCGGCGCGGGCTCGGCCTCAGCACCCACGGAGCGGCCGCCGGCGAGCCGCTTTATGTCGTGAAACTCGATGCTGCCAGGGCGGAGGTCGTGGTCGGGCCGCGTTCGGCGCTCGCCACGCGCCGCGCGCGCCTGCGCGAGCTCAATTGGATTGGCGACGGCACGCTCGATGATCTCGCCCGCGACGGACGCGATCTCTTCGTGCGCGTGCGCTCGACCCGCCCGCCTGTGCCCGGCTTTCTCCATCTCGACGGCGACGATGCCTATGTCGATTTCGCCACCGACGAGGATGGCGTCGCGCCGGGGCAGGCGTGCGTCTTTTACGCCTCGGATTTGACCGATGCGCGGGTTCTCGGCGGCGGCTTCATCAGTGCAACGGAATCCGCCACGCAGGCGCCCCAGGAGGCAGCCACGACGGCCCCCCCACTAGCTGCCAGCCCTCATCATTAATGAGTGCACCGCGCGATCCCAGAAAAATGGGGTGTGACGCCGGCCAGCACACTGCCCAAGATGCTGGAGCAGGGACAGGCCAAGAAGCGCATCCCCATGAGACGCACCCCTTGGACAATGCGCATGTCGCCTCGGCCTATGCGCGCTGGGCCCCGGTCTATGATCTCGCATTCGCCCTGGTGATGCGGGCGGGGCGTCGATGCGTCGCCGCCGCCGCCAATCGCCATAAGGGCGGGCGCGTGCTCGACGTCGGTGTCGGCACCGGGCTTGAATTGCCGATGTTCGATCCCTCGCTCGAGATCGTCGGCGTCGATCTCTCCTTGCCCATGCTGCGCCGCGCGGCACACCGCACGCGCGAGGCCGGTCTCAACGCCGTCGCAGGCCTCGCCGTAATGGACGCCTGCCGGCTGGCCTTTGCGGAAGAGCGTTTCGACGCTATCGTCGCACCCTATGTACTAACAGTCCTACCTCGGCCGGAGGCGAGCCTCGACGAATGGCTGCGCGTTTTGAAGCCGGGCGGCGAGATCATTCTCGTCAATCATATCGGCGCCGAACAGGGGCCTGTCGCGAAGATCGAAGCCTGGCTCGGCAAGCGTAGCACCGCGCTCGGCTGGCGGCCGGAATTTCCCTGGGCGGTGCTGGGCGATTGGCTGGCCGCGCGGCCAGAGCTGATCCTGACCGAACGCAGGGCGCTTCCTCCCTTCGGCCTCTTCACGCTGACGCGGATCAAGAAACCCTGACGTCCGCAGACGCGGCTACACTGTCTTGACACTCTGCGCAGCCGCGGCCTATACCGCCGAGCCTCAAGACGCTTTCACAAATGCGCCTATGGCGGAGTAGCTCAGCCGGCTAGAGCAGAGGAATCATAATCCTTGTGTCGGGGGTTCGAGTCCCTCCTCCGCTACCACATCCACAGAGCGATATTTACACCGGAATACGCAGAAGAGTGCAGTCCGCATCGGCGGATGCACGCCAGCGCGAGAGCATGTCTTTAAATGCGGGCATCCGCGCAAATGCCCAGCCTTGATCTACCGCAACATGACTTCTAACCATTAGATCACGATGGCACCAGCGAACAGGTGGGCTTTCGGTGATGACGGTAATTCCTCAGTTCGATCTCGCCGCGCAGGCCGCGGCAGACTGGATCAACGACCTCACACGCCGCCTCGGCTGGCACGATCGTGACAAGGCCTATCTGGCTCTCATCGCGAGTCTGCATGCTCTGCGCGACAGCCTGCCGCCGACGGAAGCGGTTTTTCTCGGAGAATATCTGACCGTGCTGCTGCGCGGTCTTTATTATGAGGGCTGGCACATGGAAAGGCCGCAGCGCAGCGCAAAGAGCCGCGATGCTTTCCTTGAGCGGATACACGAAGGCGTGCATCGTGATCCGGGCATTGATGCAGAAGAGGTCGCCCATGCGGTCTTCGCTCTGCTCGCAGCACATCTGCCGGCTTCCGAGCTTGAAGACGTGAAAGCGGCAACGCCCAAGGAGCTGCGGGCGTTCTGGCCCGCGTGAGCCGGGCCAAGCCGCGAGGTCGCGCTAAAATGTCTGCGCCACACCACTGCACCAAGATCTTTCTTTGCGGGGATGTCATGACTGGCCGCGGCATCGACCAAATTCTGCCGCGTCCGAGCGACCCTCGCCTTTATGAGTCCGGCATGGATTCGGCGGTGGACTATGTGCGTCTCGCCGAGGTGGAGAACGGACCGATCGCGCGGCCGGCGTCGTTTTCCTATGTCTGGGGCGCAGCACTCGACGAACTGAGCCGGCGAAAGCCGGATGCGCGCATCATAAATCTCGAGACCAGTGTCACGCATAGTGAGGCTTATGTCCCGAAAGGCATCAATTACCGGATGAGCCCAGAGAATGCCGAATGCTTGTCGGCGGCCGGCATTGATTGCTGCGCTCTCGCCAATAATCATGTGCTCGATTGGAGCGAAGCCGGATTGCTTGAAACTCTCAGCACGCTGGCGCGCTTAAAGGTCAAGACGGCCGGTGCAGGTCGCGATCTCGCAGAGGCCAAAGCGCCTGCCATCCTTGATCTCGGCGGCAAAGGTCGCCTACTCGTCTTTGCATTCGCTTCGATCACGAGTGGCGTGCCGAGAGACTGGGCGGCGCGTCCACATGCGCCCGGCATCAACCTCTTGCAAGATCTGACCGCGCGCAGCGCCGCCCGCGTGGCCGATGAGGTGGCCAAGGTCAAGCAGCCGCATGACGTCATTGTCGCGTCGATCCATTGGGGCTCCAATTGGGGCTACGACATTCCCGATGATCAAAGGCGGTTTGCCCATGAACTCATCGACAAGGCCGGAATCTCGATCCTCCATGGCCATTCCTCGCATCATGCGAAGGGCATCGAAATCTATCGCAACCGGCTCATTCTTTACGGATGCGGCGATTTCCTGAACGACTATGAAGGGATCAGAGGCTATGAGGCGTTCCGCGACGATCTCGCTCTCATGTATTTCGCAAACATAGATACGACGAGCGACGATCTTCTCGACCTGGAAATGGTACCGCTCCAGATCCGGCGTTTCCGTCTCGAACCGGCATCGCGCGATGATATCCGCTGGCTCGGCAGAGTTCTCGACCACGAAAGCCGCCGCTTTGCCACACGAATCGATGTCAGGCCCGACGGGACGCTTGTTGCGCAATCGCGGAGCGCGGCCACCCAATCCGTGCCGATCGTCTGATCCCGACAATCAGGGAGGAGTCCGATGCCAAACGCACGCATTCACAAAGCCGCAGTCAAGCCCAAGCGGCGGGACAGGCACTATTCCTACGATGAGAATGTCAACGAATCCGCCAAGCTGATCGACGACGAGCCTATGGAGATTCAAGGCGAAGTCCCGGCGGAAGAGAAACAGCCGATCGAAAGCATCGAGCCCGATGAAAAATCCGAACCGCCGATCTTCGAGGAATAAGGCGCCGGGCCTGATTTGTGTGTGCGCTGCACCGGCGGCTATTGCGGCGCAGATTCGGGGCCTGGTGCGGAGCCTTTCGCCAAATAAGTTTTGAACCATTGTGCCGCTTCGGCCATCACGGCTTCGAGCGCGCCCGGTTCCGGGAAAAGATGCGTGGCGCCAGGAACGATCTCGATTGCTTTCGGCCCCTGGAGCCGCGCTAAGGCCTCTTCGTTGAGCTCGATGACGCCGAAATCCCTACCGCCCACGATCAAGAGGGTCGGCGTCTCGAGCCCATCGAGATCCCGCCCGGCGAGATCCGGCCTCCCGCCGCGAGAAACGACGGCACCGATACGATTGCCGAGCCTTTCCGCTGCAACAAGCGCTGCCGCGGCGCCAGTGCTCGCGCCGAAGAGACCGAGCGGAAGACGACGAAGCTGCGGGTCTCCATCGATCCAATCGACGGCTTGAGCGAGGCGTCCCGCGAGAAGCCCAATGTCGAAAACATTGGCTCGATTGGCCTCCTCCTCTTCTGTCAAAAGGTCGAAGAGCAAGGTTGCAATGGCATGTTCGTTGAGCGCATGGGCGACGGCCCGATTGCGTGGACTGAAGCGGCTGGAACCACTGCCATGGACAAAGACGACCAGCGCGTATGCGCCAGCTGGAATGCTCAACGTTCCACCAAGGCCGAGCGGTGGGATGATAATCTCACGCCGCTCCGCCGTGCCTTCCGCGCCGCTTCGCTCCATTGGACTGAAAAGGGGAAGCTTCATGCGCCAAATCCTCCCTGGCTGACGCATCATCTATGCGATCCGGTTCCCTAGCTTGATCGAGATCAAAGCCAATCCCTGGCATGTCGTTTTGTAGCACCCTCCGCAGCCTATCGCGGCGGCAGCACAAATCGCCCGCTTTCATACCTCCTTGACGCATATCAATCATTCGAACGAGCCGAGCGATAAGCTCCCTGGCTTGCGGCATCTGGTTGAGTCTGTTCTCAGGAGGAAAAGATGAAGGTGAAAGACATCATGCACAAGGGTGCGCAATTCGTCGAGCAGAACACGCCAGTCAAAGAGATCGCGAAGAAGATGCGCGATTTCGACATTGGTGCAATACCGGTGACGGCCAAGGGCCACATAGTCGGCATGATCACCGATCGCGATCTCACCTGCCGCGCTCTCGCTGACGGCAGTGATCTCAGCCAGCTGACGGCAAAAGACGTGATGACGAAGAATGCGATTTGCTGTGCGCCGGAGGACGAAATCGACAGCGCTGTCGAGATGATGGAGGCGAAGAAGATTCGCCGTTTGGCGGTCACCGACACGCATCATGCTGTTCTCGGCATGCTGAGCCTCGGCGATATTTCGACCCGGCTCAGCAAACAGGCGTCCGGCGAAGTTCTGCGCGCGGTTTCCGCACACCACGTTTGAGCGCAGGATCATTGCGCAGCCAAGCGAAAGCCGGTGGACGGCCATGCTCTATGGACATCGCCGTCCACAGGTCTCTTCACACGAAGCAGGAGTCTCTCGATGCTAAAAAATCTTACGAGCGACCAAGCTCACTTCATTGCTCTTCTGGCCAAGACCGCTCGCACACAGCGTGACGCGCTTCTTGGCAATGTCGCCGAAGAGGATCTAGGCGGGACCGAGCCTGCGCGTGGAGAACATAATCCGACTGCCGAGCTCGGCTATCAACCGCTCGCTCCCGAATCCGAACAGTTGACCGCATTGCGTGACGCCATCGCGGCACTCACGCCCGCGGCGCGCGTCGAGCTCTATACTTTGATGCGCATCGGCCAAGGTGATCTCGCCGCGGAAAAATGGCATCACGGCGTTTCCGAAGCGGAACTCTTGGGCGCCGCCGCTCTCACCGCAGCGCTCATGGAAGATGCCGATCTGCACGACCACCTTCAAAAAGGGCTTTACGAGTCCGAAGCAGCCTGACGCCAAGCCTCACGCGCCGGCGCTAGGATGATAGCGAGACGTCGTATGGAGCCTGACCTTTCTATGGCATCCGAACTGGCTGGTCCATCGGAGGACATGAGCGGCGCGGGCCAGCAGCGTCCTGCCCGCCTCTTCGTCGGCATCAAGGTCGCCCCCGAGATTGCATCCGCGCTCGCGAAAATCGCCCGGCCTCTCGAAGATCCTTCGGTTCGGCTCGTCCCTGCTGCCGATCTTCATCTGACGCTGGTGCCGCCATGGAAAGAGGCGAATGTCGAGGCCGCCGCTGATATCTTGCGAAAAGCACTGCAATCGATCGGCAGCTTCACCCTCGCCTTCGAACATCTGAACTACGGACCCGCGCCTATAGAGTCGAAATTTCTTTGGGTGGAATGCGCAGCGACGGATGAGCTTCGTCTCTTGCAGATGCTGCTGCTCTCGGCATTCAATCAAACCGACGAGAGACCACTTCGACCGCATGTGACCTTGGCCCGCCTCGGCAAAAATGGGTGCAGGATCGCCCAAATGCAGCCGATGGATCGCCAGCTCTCATTCAAGCAGACAGTTCGGTCGATCGAACTCTTCCGATCCCCGCAGCAGCAGGGGCTCGGCTATGAGGTCGTCGCTTCGATTCCTCTCTGTGATAGTCTATCGGCGCGTGCGACAAGGTCCTACTCGACAGAGGCGGCCGGCAGACCTTTGGAATGTGTGAGCGTGACCATGGATGATCTCACCACAGAAATCTCGCGCCATGTGTGGGAAACCAAGTACCGCTATGTCGGGCATGGCATTGAGGAGCGATCGATCATCGAAAGCTGGCGACGCGTCGCGCATGCGCTCGCAAGCGCGGAGCCTTCAGGCCAGGACAGTTGGGAAGAACGATTCTTCGAGCTGTTGCAGGGTTTTAAATTTCTCCCTGGCGGCCGTATCGACGCCGGGGCAGGCACCGGCCGCAATGTCACGCTCTTCAATTGCTTTGTGATGGGGACGATCGAAGATTCGATCCCAGGCATTTTCGCCGCTTTGCAGGACTCGGCGACGACGATGCAGCAAGGCGGCGGCATTGGTTGCGACTTCTCGACTCTGCGGCCGCGCGGCACAATCGCACGGGGCGTCGGCAGTATCGCCTCTGGCCCCGTGTCTTTCATGCGCGTCTGGGACTCGATGTGCGACACGATTCTTTCCACCGGTGCTCGCCGGGGCGCCATGATGGCGACATTGCGCTGCGACCATCCCGATATTGAAGAGTTCATTGCCGCCAAGCAGCAGGCTGGACAGCTTCGTCACTTTAATCTGTCGGTTCTGATCACGGATGAATTCATGGCGGCCGTGCGCAACGATGCCGAATGGCCGTTGCTCTTTCCCGCAGTGGCGATCGAAGGCGAGGGGCCGACTCTCCTGCGCCAGTGGTCGGGAATGACCGAATCGGCACCGTGCCGAGTCATTCGACACATCGGCGCCCGGGCTCTATGGCGTCGGCTTCTCGCCGCGACCTATGACTACGCGGAGCCCGGCGTCCTCTTTATCGATCGCATCAATCATCTCAATAATCTCTGGTACCGCGAGCGGATCGACGCTACCAATCCATGCGGCGAGATCCCGCTGCCGCCCTATGGCGCTTGCGATCTCGGATCGCTCAATCTGACCCGCTTCGTCAGCCGCCCCTTTACGCTGAATGCCAGTTTCGATTTCGATGCACTCACGGCAAGTGTGCCGATCGCCGTTCGCCTCCTGGATGATGTCATCGATATCTCGCGCTTTCCCTTGCCACAGCAGGCTGCGCAGGCAAAAGGAACGCGTCGCATCGGGCTTGGCATCACTGGCCTCGCCGACGCTCTGCTGATGCTGGGCGTTACTTACGGCAGCGAGGCCTCGTTGCAGGTCGCCAGCGACATCATGCGTCGCATCTGTCATACGGCCTATCGCGCTTCCATCGATCTCGCCACGGAAAAAGGCAGCTTTCCTTTCTTCGAGCAGGATAAATATCTTGCAGGCGCGTTCATTCGCAGCTTGCCGGAAGATATCCGCGACGGCATAGCGGCCAGTGGCATTCGCAACAGCCATCTCCTCGCGATTGCGCCAACCGGCACGATCAGCCTGCTTGCCGGCAATGTTTCGAGCGGTCTCGAACCCATTTTCGCAGCCTCTTATAGCCGCAAGGTGCTCGGAGAAAATGGCGCGCCGAAAGAATTCATGCTGACCGACTATGCCTTGGCGCTGTGGCGCAAGATAAGCGGATCAAAAGACGGATTTCCCGATGCCTTCATCACCGCCAGTGAATTGCCGGCAGCCACGCATTTGGCCATGCAGGCGGCGCTGCAGCCTTACGTCGACAACTCGATTTCCAAGACGATCAATGTGCCCGAGGAATGTTCCTTCGAGGATTTCAAACGGATCTATGACATCGCTTATGAAAAGGGGTTGAAGGGCTGCACGGTTTTTCGTCCCAATGCCGTGCGTGGCGCCGTACTCAGCGAAGCAGCGGCGGGCACCGAGGCGCCGCATTGTTGTGCGCTGGAGCGTGAATCCGACTAGAGCATGTCCCGGAAAAGTTGAAAGACTTTTCCGATGAAGGGCATGCCAGAATATATTGATTGTGAGCGTTTTCCGATCGGATGATTCCATCCGATCGGAAAACGCTCCAAACTCGATCATCAAAATATTCAAATCGATATCGGCGGTCGATGCGCGGCATATAGCGCTTCGATCTCGTCACCGAACCGATTTTGCAGCACCTCGCGTTTGACCTTGAGGGTGGGCGTGAGAAGTCCCGCATCGATCGTCCATGGTACGAGAGAGAGATGCACGGCGTGAATTTGTGCGTAGCGTGGGACGGTTGCGAGTCTCACCGCCAAACGAGCGAGGACGAGTTCTTTCGCAGCGGGCGAATTGGGCTGATCCGGTGCGAGTTGATTTTCTTGTGCAAAACGAGCCCAGCGCTCTGGATCGAGAACAGCAAGCACGGCGAGGAAGGGCCGGCCTTCGCCGATGACGGCGACCTGCTGGAACAAGGCGTCACGCGCCATTTCCGCCTCGATGAGGCTCGGATTGATCTTCTCGCCGATCGACAGGATGATGATCTCCTTGAGACGGCCGCGGATATAGATCCGACCATCCTTGATTTCGGCAATATCGCCTGTAGCGAGCCAATCCGTGTCGGAGAATGCGTGGGCCGTCTCGGCCTTGTCCTTCCAATAGCCCATCATGAGCGAGGGTGAGCGCACCAAGAGTTCATCGGCCTCGCCGAGCTTCACCTCGACACCGGGCAGCGGCCGCCCGACCGATCCCGGCACGCTGTCCTCGAAGGCAGTCGCGGCAACAACGGGCCCCGCCTCGGTGAGGCCATAGCCTTCGACCAAAGGGAAGCCGACGCCGATCAGGAAACGCGCGGCGACCTGATCAAGCGGCGCACCGCCGCTGACAATCACCCGCAACCGGCTTCCGAAGGCGGCCAGGAGCGGCGCGCCGACCCAGCGATCGAGAAGGCACAGGATCAGGCGTGCGGCAAGACCCAATCTGCCTCCTGCATGCGTCTGCGCTTGGAACCTTCGCCATCCCAGCGAAGCCAAAAGGCGCAGCAGAGCACCGCCAATCCAGTTCGCCTCGCCTCTCGCCAGGATCACGGCATGAATTCTTTCGAAGAGCCGCGGAACTCCGAGCAGAACCGTCGGGCGAATAGTTTTCACATCCTCGACAAGATGCTGCGGCGAGCGTGCATAGGCGACGGCCGCACCTCCCATCATGGCGAGGTAGCAGCCGACAGTTCTCTCGAAGGCATGGGCGAGCGGAAGCACCGACAGGAACACATCGTCGGGGCGCGGGGGTATGACGGCGGCGACGGCGACGGCGTTCCAAAGAAGCGCGGCATGCGACAGCATCACGCCTTTAGGCCGACCCGTCGTGCCGGACGTATAGATCAATGTCGCCAAGGCGGTGGGCTCAACGTCCGGCTCTGGCACGGGTCCGGATGCTTCCTCCAAAACATCAGCGAACTCGCGGACGAGCCCATCTTTTGCTTGCGCGCCGGCGTCTCCAGCAGGCTCGCGAATCCAGACGCGCGCGAGGGCTGAAAGCCTTATCGGCGCGCCCTGAAGCGCTCTCCACCTCGCCCATGTATCGACAAGCGCCAAGCGAGCGTCCGAATGCGCAAGGATATAGGCTTGGTCAGCCGTGCTGTCCTGTGGGTAGAGCGCAACGACGACCAGACCCTGCCCATGCGCAGCCATGTCGAAGCACACCCAATCGATGCCATTGTGCAGAAGCACGGCAATACGATCGCCGGGCTGCAACCCCTCTTTGGCGAAAGCCGCTCTGAAGCGGTCGGTCCGCGCCGCCATCATGCGCCACGAGTGGTCGCGCCAGCATTGTGCCAAGCCGTCATATTCGCGATAGGCGATCGTATCCGAACTACGCCGGACTCGCTCGCAGAAGAGCCCCCACAGAGTGCCGGCCTCTTTAGGGTCGATAAGATCGTTTGAATTTATCTCGCGCGCGGCGGCGCGCAGCCCCCAGGCAGATCCCATTGCCCTCCCCATTGCCTCTCTTTGACGTGGCGTGCGCGTCTAATCCGGTCTCAGCAGCGGATGATGTGCAAGATCCTCTCTTGTGAAGACCGCTAAGCCCGCGCGGTGATCGATCGTATCGATCGAGATGATCACATCCGGATCCGAAAAAGAAATGGAGGCCGAACTGCCTTGCTCCGCGAGCGCGTCAAGAAGTGCCTCGGCGAGACTTTTTTCGGCCGCTGGCGATTCCAGCTCATGTTTGAAGCCGCGGCGATGCAAGCGGACATGGAACGATCGGCCGGCAAGATCAGGAACCCATTTCAGCACGGCCGCTCTTGCTTTCTCCCGAAACTCTTCGGCAGAGTGGAACTCGAAAGTCTGCATTGCGGGGGCGACGCGCGAGATGGAATCGAACAGCGCCGGCTCAAGCGCCGTCTGCTGCTCAATGGCTTGAAGCAAGGCCATGGGATCGTCGACCTTCATCCCGAGCACATTGTGATAATAGCCGTGCTCGACTGCGCCGAACGTCTTCAAGGCGCGCAACGCGCGCCGGAAGCCGTCCTGAAAGACGGTGACGATGACGTTCCAGTCCCTCATGCGTATTTGTGTCCTGTTTCGGGCCGGCAGGTGCCGACAAAGGCCTCGGCGACTTCTGCCAGCATGCGCTGCTCTTGACCGGCATAGCGCGGCGAGAAATGGAACGGCTCGACGTGGCGTATCTTGGCGGCGCGCGCAATCTCGCCAGCCGCGACGGTGGTGAGATGGGCGCGCTCCGCCGCCAACGCCCTGTCCGCGCCGATAAAGGGCGCTTCGATGAACAGAATGTCGGCGCCCTCGACGAGTTGCACAACGCCACGGCGATTGTCTGGCGTATCGCCAATATCCGTCACATAGCCGATCTTCTGCCCTGGCGTGATCTTATAGACATTGCGTAGCGCACCCAGCTCTATTTCGCGGCTGCCGTTCGCTAATTCCGGCGCTTCGATCTGGATCTTCAGATCATCCGGCGCACCGCCGAGCACTGCGCGCTTGAGATCATGCAGCCATGGTCCGATCGGCAGACCGAGCTTGGCGAGTTCCGTTTTCCAAATGTTGACATGTGCCACTTCCGTGATCGCAAAGGCAAGGCAGGGCGTTCGGTGATCCAAAACAGCACCGTGAACCCGAAAGCTCGCTCCGTTCAAGATAAGGCCGCCTGCCGCAAAGCCGCAGCCGATCTCTTCCGGCGCAAAGCCGTTCTTCAGACGAAAAGAGACGGTGCGGGTCGCGAAAGATGGGTGGATCTCGGTCACGATGAAGGCGAGGTCGCAGAGATAGCTGGCGGCGAGATTCCATTGATAGCCGGAAAGCTTATGCCGGACGCGATCGGCAAAGTCGGGCGGTCCGTAGAGATGAACCTGCTTCTCGCGCCCCACCAATATCCGCAGGATGCGATCGAAGCCGATGAAGTGATCAATATGGGCATGAGAGACGAAGACATGTTCGATGCGCTGGATCTCCCGTGACGAAAGGACATCGACAGTGCCGAGATCGCACAGCATGATCTGCTTCTCGAACAGGGTTTCGAGGCAAAGGACGGGGTCGCCGAACCGACCATTGAGGAGCGTTGGATGCAGGAGCGGCCGCATGAGAGAACCTTAATCTCATCGCAAAGTCCGGCATTGCGCCAAATCAGACGAGATTGGTGCCAAAACGGACGATGCCTCCCCCAAGCCGCGTGCCGTTTGATGCGCATCAAAGTCGCGTCATAGGGACGAGCTAGCTTCCCCTCATGGACTCGAGCAGAGAGCCGCCTGAGACCGAGCCGCCCGCGCAGGAGGGGTTGCGGGATCTCTCGCAAAACCTTTCCGGCAACC
>DAIESR010000340.1 GCA_027346205.1 Beijerinckiaceae bacterium | reverse complement strand
CGACGAAGCGGGACGTATCGGATAGAGCCTCTGTGGGAGCCTCAAACCAGACAAGACGGCGCGCCAGAGCTTCCGTGTCGGGCGTGAGAGGGATGGTCTTCATCGCAAAGGCCCATGATCGTGATTGATGGCGCGGCCCGGAACGGCGATCACGGGCAAGCGGTCAAGATCAACCTCGCGCACCGCTTTCACCAAACGATCCTTGACCGGCTGCGGCAGGCGGCGAAGATTGCCGTCTTCGAAATAGCAAAGAGCTTTCAGCGTGCTTTGCGGGTTGAACTCCGTTCCATGAATCGCCCTTGCTGCGGCAAGCGCCGTCGGCAAGTCTACCCTGCCGTCGGTCAGCAAAGCGTCAATATCGATGTAATCCTTCGCTTCGGCCCGCTGCTGCACCACGGAAGCTTTTGCGCCGGCAAGATCAAGCAGCGACGCCACTTGCAAACCGTTGTCCGGCGCGATGAGCGGCGGCAAGAGACGCGGAATGCCCGGAAGCCCGAAGAAAGACAATTTGATCACGCCGCCACGGTCAACATTGCAACTGAAGGCGTTTGGCTCGCGCTGCGTAACGGTCGCGCCTGCGAGGAAGGGCATGGCGGGAACCAGCCGCGCTGGATCGAGCGGCTTGTTGCCGAAGAAATCGAAGTCCACGGACTCGCGGTGTCCGAGATGGAGCGCAATAGCTGTCCCGCCGTAGAGCACAAATTCCGGCGGCACATCAGCCAACTCATCCCACAGCCGCCGCTGCGGCGGGGGGAGGATGTCGAGGTGCGGTGAAAAGTCAGTGGTCATGCAACTCTATATCTCTAAACTCGTTTCATTCTACGCCTTTCAAGAGATTAGAATCAAGAATGAGTTTTGAGAAGCATTTTAGAGGCTTTTGGCAAAGGTCAGCCTGCCGGTCGCGCGCCTCTCAAAAACCCTCGTTTTCGAGAGGCGCGTCCCCGCCCAATATGACAATTGACGACATAGACCAAGCTATGACATTATGCGTCATATGTCGGCAGCTACGCTCATCTTGCATCGTAAGCGCTTGTACGATGACGGGGCCATAGCTGAGATGAAGCTTTGGCTCGTGCCCGGTGCTGTGCGGGGCTCCAATCACTCTTTCAAGCTGTACTTGTATTACGGTCGCCACGGCAACCGCCTGATCGGCTACGACAACGAAGCAGGCAAAGGCGATCACCGGCACTATGGAGACCGTGAAGAGGTCTACCGGTTCACGACGCCAGAGCAATTGATGGCCGATTTCTTGGCCGATGTGCGTGCGCTGCGCGGCCCTCAAAGGAAAGGAGAGATGACGCCATGAGCGATGTAAAACTGATCGTCGGGGGCGATCTTGAAGATGACGCCGCCGCCTTTGTCGATGCGTGGCATCGTACCGAACGCGGCGAGAAAGTGCGCGAACGAGCGCTCGTGTTCGAAAGCTGGGAGATGTTGGCGAAAGTGCTGACTGGCGAGCGCGTCCGCTTGCTGAAACATGTGCATGCCCATCCAGAGCCTTCCGTCTCGGCGCTCGCACGTTCCCTTCACCGCCAATATCGGCGTGTGCATGCCGATGTCGCTGCCTTGGAAGAAGCGGGACTTATCACCCGCACCGAAGGGGCCGTGCATGCAACGGCAGACACCTTAAAAGCCGATATTCGTCTTTGAACCTGGGGGTGAAATCGGCGTGAAGTGTCTGCGGGACGGGCCTTCATCGCGTGGTGCGAAATTCTTGATATTTAGAACAGCGACAAACGTCCGGTTTCGATCCAATTTCAGCCAAGTATCGCTGGGGCCAGGAGAGTCGGCAAAGGGCCATCCACGCCCATCGTTGTCCACCGCCGCCTATCCCCGGAAATCGAGGCCGATGTCGAGCACGGCGGCGCTATGCGTCAGCCAGCCGATGGAGATGAGATCAACGCCGCTTGCCGCGATGGCTGGCGCGGTCTGCGGCGTCACGCGGCCCGAGGCTTCGGTGATGGCGCGGCCAGCGACCATGGCGACGGCCTTGGCGAGCATCTCCGGTCCCATATTGTCGAGAAGCACGGCATCGACGCCGATGTCGAGCGCCTCGGCGAGCTGTTCGAGAGAATCGACTTCGAGCTCGATCTTGACGAGATGGCCGACGTTCTGCTGCGCCCGCTTCAAGGCTTCGGTGACGCTGCCGGCGATGGCGACATGATTGTCCTTGATCAGCACGGCATCATCGAGACCGAAGCGATGATTATGGCCGCCGCCCATGCGCACCGCATATTTTTCGACGGCGCGCAGGCCGGGCGTCGTCTTGCGCGTGCAGACGATCTGCGCCTTCGTGCCTTTGATCGCCGCGACGATGGAAGCGGTCGCGCTCGCAATGCCGCTCAAATGGCCGAGAAAATTGAGCGCCACGCGTTCCGCTGTCAGAATTCCCCGCGCAGGACCGGAGACGGTGGCGATGAGATCGCCCGGCGCGACCGCCGCGCCGTCAGCTTTGGCGATACTGATATCGATCGCGGGATCGATCAATTTAAAGGCAAGGCGGGCGAGGTCGAGCCCCGCGATGACGCCCGGCTGGCGGGCGACGAGCACGGTTTCCACGCGCGCCTCGACGGGCACGATCGCATCCGTCGTGAGATCGCCGGCCCGGCCGAGATCTTCGAGCAAGGCGCTTCGGACCAGAGGCTCCAGCATGATCCGGGGAAGAGGCGGACGATTCATCGAGTATCCAAGGTCAATTAAGCCTCTTCCACCCATCAGGATGAGGGCGATCGGCAGATCGCTTCACCCGATTGCCCTGCTTTTCCGACAAGAACATGCTCCATCTCTTCGATATTGAGCGAGTTCTTATCGATCGGATGATTCAATCCGATCGGAACGCGCTCTAGGCCACAAGATCGCGAACGAGCGCCTGTGTCGTCTCAAAACATTCGGCCAAATCGATCTCGCGGCGCCAGACGCGGGACTCGTCGTGATGCGGGAAGTCGGTGCGCGCGTGGGCGCCACGGCTTTCCTCGCGCCGCAGCGCCGCGATACAGATCATCAGTCCGACGAGCGCCGCATCGGCTGCCGCGCCATTCTCCGTCACCAGCGGATAAAGTGCAGCGACGGCGGCTTCGAGCGTCGGACGATCGCGCAGCACGCCTGCGGCGCGCGAAAGGATCGGCCGCACGGGCGAAGGATCGCTGCGCGGCGGCGGTGCCGACTCAAGGCTGGGCGCCGCATGGCGCGGGGCACGGCTAGCCTTGAGGCTTTCGGCGACGAATTTTCCGCTGACGGCGGCTTCCAAGAGCGAATTGCTCGCCAGCCGATTGGCGCCGTGAAGGCCTGTGCACGCGGATTCGCCACATGCCCAAAGGCCTTCGATCGAGCTGCGGCCTTCGAGATCGGTCTTGATGCCGCCCATGTGATAATGCGCGGCCGGCCGCACCGGAATTGGCTCGCGCGTTGGATCGACGCCGGCACCGGCGCAAAGCTTGGTGATCGCCGGAAAACGCGACGGAAAATCGAGGCCTTTCGCCACGCGCGCGTCGAGAAAGACGTGATGGCCGTCCATCATATGGTGCCAGATGTGCCGCGCCACGACGTCGCGCGGCGCGAGTTCGGCGCCCGGCACTTTCGCCATGAAGCGCGCACCGGTTTCATCGATAAGCACAGCGCCTTCGCCGCGCACGGCCTCGCTGATGAGCTTCAATGGAAATCCCGCTGCGTCGAGCGCGGTCGGATGGAATTGGATGAATTCGAGATCGGCGAGCATGGCGCCAGCGCGTGCTGCGAGCGCGAGGCCCTGACCGAAAGAGCCCGCTGGATTCGTACCATGCTGAAAGAGCCCGCCAATGCCGCCCGTGGCGATGACGACGCGCCCCGTCGGCAAAAGCACGGGGCCGCATGGACTGTTTGCGAGGAGCCCTCTCACGGTACCGTCTTCGACGATCAAGCGGCGCGCGGCCAGACCTTCGATCAGCGTGATTGAGGGCGTCGCCCGCACCGCCTCGACGAGCGCGCGCATGATCTCGCGGCCCGAGGCGTAGCAGCCCGGATGGACGATGCGCTTGCGGCTGTGCGCGGCCTCGAGCCCGAGCAGTAGCTGGCCATAGGCGCCACGATCGAAACGCACGCCATAGCGGATGAGATCTTCGATCGCCGCCGGACCAGCGGAGATGATGCGGGTGACGGCTGTTTCATCGCAGAGCCCATCGCCGGCGACGAGCGTATCTGCGATTTGCAGCGCCGGATCATCGTCAATCCCGACGGCGGCGGCGATCCCACCTTGCGCCAAAGCACTCGACGTCTCGATGCCGAGTCGTGTCTTGCTGAGCAAGACGACAGGCTCCGGCGCGAGATGCAGCGCCGTCATGAGCCCTGCCAGACCGCCGCCGATGACGAGTGGTCGCCCGTCGATGCTCTGGATGTCCATGATGTCACACAGCCAACATGCGCTCGACGGCCGAACGCGCCCGCACGGCAATTGCCGGATCGATCGTGACCTCATGCTGCAAGGTTTCGAGCGAGCGGCGGATGTTCTTCAGTGTGATCCGCTTCATATGCGGGCAAAGATTGCAGGGGCGGATGAATTCGAGATCCGGATATTGGATTGCGATATTGTCGCTCATCGAGCATTCGGTCAGCAGTGCGAGACGCCGCGGCCTATGCTCGCCGACATAGGCGGAGATCGCCGCCGTCGAGCCCGAGAAATCCGAGGCGGCGACGACTTCCGGCGGGCATTCGGGATGCGCCAGCACGACGACGCCCGGATGCGCCTCGCGCAATTCCTCGACTTCGGCGACACCAAATCGCTCATGCACTTCGCAATGGCCGGCCCAGGTGATGATCTCGACGCCCGTCTCCGCAGCGATATTGCGCGCGAGATATTCGTCCGGGATCATGATGACCCGCGGCACGCCGAGGGATTCGACGATCGCCCGCGCATTGCCCGAGGTGCAGCAGATGTCCGACTCCGCTTTCACCGCGGCCGAGGTGTTCACATAGGTGACGATCGGCACGCCGGGATAGCGGCGGCGGAGGCCACGCACATCCTCGGGCGTGATGGAATCGGCGAGCGAGCAGCCGGCCCCAAAATACGGGATCAAAACCTTCTTCTCGGGATTGAGAAGTTTCGCGGTCTCGGCCATGAAATGCACGCCGGCCAGCACAATGACATCGGCCTCGACCTTGGTCGCCTCGCGGGCCAGAGCAAGAGAGTCGCCGACGAGATCGGCAACGCAGTGAAAAATCTCCGGCGTCTGGTAATTATGCGCGAGAATGACCGCGTTGCGCTCTTTCTTCAAAGTGAGGATCGCATCGATGTCGGCCGCGAAGATTGGCCATTCGAACGCAGGGATCACATGGCGGACCTTCGCGAAAAGATCCTCCCGCGCAAAAGCCTTGCTTGAAAACGCCTCCCTGGCCGGCGAGATAGCAGGCATGAGAGCTGACATGGCCATGACATTATACTCCCCATGAGCATTATTGGGTCATATGCTGGGGTTGAGTATAAGTTTTGTCAAGACCGCGAAATGGGGAGCTTCGTACCGACTATGGCGCGCTCGGTCAGTATGTCGCGGCGGAAACGGAAGAGCTTGGCGGGTCTTCCGCCGGTTTCCTGGCTCAGCTCGCCGGTTTCCTCGACGAGCTGCTGCTGCTCGACGAGGCGGCGGAAGTTCTGCTTGTGCAGCAGGCGGCCGGCGAGCGCCTCGACGCAGCGCTGCAATTGCAGAAGGGTGAAGGTCTCCGGCATGAGTTCGAAGACGACGGGGTGATATTTGATCTTGGCCCGCAGGCGCGCGATGCCGGTCGCGAGAATGCGGCGATGGTCGAGGATCATGCTCTGGCCGGGCACGGGCGCCGGCCCAACTTCCGGATGATCGCGCAGGGCTTCAGGGATGAGGCCTGCTTCATAGAGAAGTTCGTAGCGCTGGAGGACGAGATCTTC
>DAIESR010000094.1 GCA_027346205.1 Beijerinckiaceae bacterium | reverse complement strand
ATATAGGCAAGGTCGAAGGGCGGATCCTGCCGCAACAGGACAACATCGACGCTTGCGAGATCGATACGCCGTTCCGCCTCCAAGGTAAAATGATCACCGATCATGTCGCGCACCGAGACATGCGCCGCTTCGGCGACGACTCTTCCTTGAAGTAAGGAGAGCTTGTCCGGCGTGTAATAGACGAGCCTGTGGCCGCGGGCCTGCGCTTCGAGCATCAGCGCGAAAGTCGTGTCGCCCGTGACATTGATCTTGTCGCTCGGGTCCATCTGCACCGCGACGGTGAGGGACATGGGAGGCTCCTTTCCAGGGTGGGCCGCTGCGGCACGAGGATTCGCAGAGGAAGCGCCACCGATTCCGCTCGGAAAATGCAGCGCTTCGATGAGCCGAAGCGCCGGGCACGACAAATCGGATTAATCTTAGCGAAGTGTTTTGCTTGTCGTTAACTTCCCATGAAGAGCGTGGCCTTACATTCACCAAAACGCGGCGGAGAGCGCCCGCCAAGTACATTGCGAGACGATATTCATGGTTCGTTTATCCATTGGCGGAAGCCTTGTCCTGAGACAACTGCTTTTCATGGCTTTGTTGGTCGTCATGGGCTTCGCCGCTTATTTCTCCGCGGTCGACTTGCGCGTGATGGCCCATGATGTCACGATCTCTGATCCGGCAAATGCCCTCCAGCGAGCGGTCGAGTTCGAAGCCGCCGCGGGAGCCCTCGCCAATCATCTTCTGCTGGGCACGGGCCTCGGCTGCCTTTTGATCCTCGGCGTCTCCATCCCCGTCATTCACCGCACCATTGCCAAGCCGATCAGCAAACTCGCGCACCAAATGGCAGCGCTCGCGGCAGGCGGCACCGATATCGAGATTGACAATGCGCAAATGAAGCGCAAGGACGAAATCGGCGCCATTACCCGGGCACTCTCGGTGCTGCGCGATGCGGTGCGCACCAATAATGCCCTCGTCACCGAAATCCGAACGCGCGACGATCGCGAGGCGCGTCTCATGCGCGAAGCGGCCATTCGCGCAAAAGTCGAAAAATTCTCCGCCGATTTGTCGGCCACCATGGTCCGTCTCGGCGCAATGACAAAGCGGATGACCGCCGCCTCGGAGGCGATGATCGACGCCGCGCGCAATGCCGCGGAAGGGTCGAACCAGGCGAGAATCGCCTCCTCCCATGCGGCGAGCGACGTCTCCTCTGTCGCAATCGCCTCCGAGCAATTGCTGGCCTCGATCGAGGAAATCAGCCGGCAGGTGGTGCAATCGACGACCGTCGTCAAGCGAGCGGTCTCGGAAAGCGTCGAATCGTCTGCCGGCATGGAGCGGCTGGCGATCTCGGCACGCCGCGTCGGCGATGTCGTCAGTCTCATTTCGCGAATCGCGGCGCAGACCAATCTACTCGCGCTCAACGCGACGATCGAGGCGGCCCGAGCAGGCGAAGCCGGCCGCGGCTTCGCCGTGGTCGCGCAAGAGGTCAAGACTCTGGCGACACAAACGGCGCGCGCCACCCAGGAAATCTCGGGTCAGATCGCCGACATGCAGGCGGCGACGGAAAGCTCCGTGACGGCGATCGATACGATCCAGATCAAGATCAGCGAAATAGAGCAGATTTCGGCGATTATCGCCTCTGCGGTGCAGGAACAGGGCGCCTCGACCCAGGAAATCACCCGCAATGTACGCTCTGCTGCCTCGGGCACGACGGCCATGTCGACCTTCGTCGACGGTGTCGCCAAAGCTGTCGCCGAGACGACCGACAGTGTCGAATCGGTCGTCGAACTCGCCCGCGTCCTCGACGAACTCGCCAACACGATCGCCGAAGACGTCAGAACCTTTGCCAACGGGCTCCAAGCGGCATGACACTGGCGGCCTGACATCAGCCGTTTGCTCCTGCTCGGGCAATCGTGACAAAAACCACTCTCATTCAAAAAGTGAGAGCATTTACGAACGCAAAACCGATACCCGCTTTTGCTGAAAATGCTCTATAGGTTCGCCCGGCATGGCGCGGACCTTCTTGCATGAAAATTTCCTTGATCCAGATGAACTCGCGCGCTGACAAGGCGGCGAATATCGCCACGGCAACCGCGCTGATCGAGCAGGCGGTGGCAGAGGAGCGGCCCGATTGGGTGGCACTGCCGGAATGTTTCGATTTCCTCGGCGGCACCCGGCCCGACAAGCTCGCCGCGGCTGAAATTCCCGGCGAAGGCCCCGCTTCCCGCGCCTTGAAGGCGCTCGCCAAAAAGCATGGCATCTTCATCCATGCCGGCTCGATCCTCGAGAAGATCGAAGGTCAAGAGGGAGAAGAGCGCATCCACAACACGACCTTGGTGTTTAATCGCGCCGGCGAGGAGATCGCCCGCTACCGCAAGATCCATATGTTCGACATCACTGGCCCCGACGGAACGCAATATCGTGAAAGCGCCGCCTTCAAGCCGGGCGATACGGTCGTGACCTATGATTGCGAAGGCATCACGATCGGCTGCTCCATCTGCTACGACCTGCGCTTTCCGGAACTCTTCCAGGCGCTCGCCGAAAAGGGCGCCGAGATGATTGCTCTGCCATCCGCTTTCACTTTGCAGACCGGCAAGGACCATTGGGAAGTGCTCTGCCGCGCTCGCGCGATCGAGACGGAGGCCTATTTCTGCGCCCCGGCGCAATGCGGCACCCATATGGTCGGCAATGAGACCCGTGCCACCTATGGCCATTCGCTGATCGCTGACCCCTGGGGCCATGTCATCGCCAAAGCATCGGACGGGGTCGGTATCGTTTCAGCGCGGATCGAGCCCAAGCTCGTCGCAAAAGTACGGGCGCAGATTCCTGTCGCACAGCATAAGGTGAGGCTTAAATAGCCGTCTCGTCGGCCGGCGTGGCTGGCGCGAAATTTGCCGAGAATTCTCGACTTCCGCGGCCTTCGGCTCAGGCAGCCGGCCTTTCTGTCCGGTTGATTTCGGCCGAGAATTCCGGCACTTCGAACCGCATGACCGACGACGACGCGATCCTGGCTGCGAATGCCGCCTATTACAAAGCCTTCATGGCCGGGGACTTCGGCCAGATGTGCGGCCTTTGGGCGGAGGAAGACGTCTCTTGCGTCCATCCCGGCTGGCCGGTTCTGATCGGCCGCCAGCCGATTCTCGAATCCTATCGCAGCATTTTGCGCAATCCGCAGCAGGAGCCAGTCCAGCAGCGCAATGCCACGCCGCTGATCTCCGGCGACGACGGGCGGGTCTTCTGCATCGAGATCGTCGGCGGCATGGCACTCGCCGTGACCAATTGGTTCCGCCGCATCGATGGTGCCTGGCGGATGATCCATCATCAGGCGAGCCCGATCGCCGCCGAGATCGAGCCGGAACCCGAGCGGCCACCGGCAAACAGGCTGAATTGAGCCCGGCCATGACGCGCGGAAAGCGTGGTGCCTTTACGCTCATTGTCACCAGCCTCTTCTGCGCAGCATTTAGCCTTTTAGCACCTGCCATGCGGGCCGAGCCGCATGCGCTGCCACAAGTCTGGCGGCGCGGTGCCAGCGGCGATCCCGGCTCGCTCGATCCGGACAAGGCTTCGACCGTGCTCGAAGCCACTATTCTTTCCGAGCTGTTCGAGGGTCTGGTGACCCTCGATGCCGAAGGCAAGATCATCCCCGGCGTTGCTGAAAAATGGATAGTGAATGCCGATCGCACCGTCTATCGCTTCACGTTTCGCCCCGATGCGCGATGGTCGAACGGCGACAAAGTCGTGCCGGAGGATTTCGTCTTCTCCTTCCGCCGCCTGATGAATCCGGCGACCGGCGCCCAATATGCCAATATTCTCTACACTTTGAAAAATGCCGAGAAGGTCAACAAGGGCAAACTGCCGGTCACGGCGCTCGGCGTGCGCGCGCTCGGCGACAATGTGCTCGAGCTGACGCTCGAACATCCGGTGCCCTATCTCCTCGAACAAATCACCCATCTGACCGCGCTGCCGCTCGATCCGCGCAATGTCGCGGCCTATGGCGACGCATTCACGAAACCCAGCCGTCTCGTCAGCAATGGCCCGTTCATGCTCAAGGAATTCTTCCCCGACGACCGGCTCGTGCTCGTTAAAAACCCTTATTATTACGATGCGGCGCATGTGAAGCTCGAGAAGGAGATTTTCATTCCGCTCGAAGACCGTGCAGCGGCGCTGCGCCGCTTCATGGCCGGCGAGATCGATTCCTATGATGATGTTCCGGTCGATCAGATTGGCTTTGTCCGTGCGCGACTGGGGAGCGAATTCAAGGTAGCGCCCTATCTCGGCGGCTATTATTTCGCCTTCGACACGCGACATCCGCCCTTCGACGATGCGCGTGTGCGGCGCGCCCTATCCATGGTGATCGATCGGGAATTTCTAGCGAACAAGATCTGGGGCGGCACCATGCAGCCGGCCTATAGTTTCGTGCCGCCGGGGATCGCATCCTACGGCACGCCCACGCGTGTGAGCTGGAAGAATATGGATTCCTTCACGCGCGAGGACCTCGCCAAACGTCTGTTGCGCGAGGCAGGCTATGGTCCCGGCGGCAAGACGCTTGATGTGGAGATCAGATTCAACACGTCGGAGAACAATAAGGCGACGGCGGTGGCGATCGCCGACATGTGGAAGGTTCTCGGCGTCACGACCCATCTCTATCAGACTGATTCGACGAGCTATTACGCCTTCCTCCATTCCGGCGCGCCTTATGATATCGCGCGCTTCGGTTGGTTCGCTGATTATGCGGATGCGCAGAATTATCTATTCCTGGCGGAAAGCGACAATCCCGGCCTCAACACGGCACATTTTTCCGATCCTACCTATGATGCTTTGATGCGAGAGGCCGCAGAATCGGCTGGCATTGCCCGCATCGCCTTGCTGCACAAAGCGGAAGCTTTACTGCTCGAGCAGCAGCCCTATCTCGTCCTGCTTTTCGCTCGCTCGCGCAATCTCGTGTCGAAGCGCCTGCGCGGCTGGGTGCCGAACGCGCTCGATCACCATCCGGGCCGCTATATCTCGATCGGCCCCGGGCAATAGAGCGGCGAACGCTCAGATGAAATTTG
>DAIESR010000300.1 GCA_027346205.1 Beijerinckiaceae bacterium | reverse complement strand
AGAGAGGCCGTCATGCGCGGACTTGATCCGCGCATCCAGGAACGCCGGTTGGCGAAGGCATTCATAGACCGGAGTCTTCAAACTTGCGAACCGCTCTTGTGGCATGGAATAAGTTGGGTCTGTCGCCAGCCAAGAATCGCTTGGCGTTTGGATGCGCGGATCAAGTCCGCGCATGACGCTCCCTCATTCGGCTTGCTTCGCCGCCTTCTCGCGCTTGCGGACGAAGGAGATCATGCAATTCTTGAAGTTCAGCGCCATTTGCAATACATGTATTGCACGCTGGAGCCCGCTATGCTTGCCCTCCGTCTGCCGCCTGAAATCGAGAAACGTCTCGACGAGCTCGCCCGTAAGACTGGGCGCACCAAGAGCTATTATGCACGCAAGGCCATTATCGAAATGATCGAGGACCTCGACGATCTCGAACTCGCCAAGGCCAGGCTCGCTGAAAATAACGAGCGGATTCCGTTGGAGCAGATTCTTGACGAATTCGCCGACGAGCTGAGGGGGTGAAGCCTGCGTGGCGGATCGAGTTCGACGCGCGCGCCTTGGACGATTTGCGAAAGCTTGGAACCACGCCACGCGTGCGCATCCTGCGCTTCCTTGAAGAACGCGTCGCGTGCGCGGAAGATCCGCGCCAACTCGGCAAGGCGCTCAGCGGCGACAAGACAGGCTTCTGGCGCTATCGTGTCGGGGATTATCGCATTTTGGTCCGCATCGAAGACCAAAGGCTTCTTGTTCTCGTGATTGCCATAGGCCATCGTCAAGAAGTCTATCGCAAATGACCGGTGCCGGCACAAACCACAGCATAGAGAGCCTCGAAGGCGGGCCCGCCATCATATTGGTGCGGCCGCAGCTCGCCGTGAATATCGGCATGTGCGCTAGGGCCATGGCTAATTTCGGTCTGTCCGATCTGCGCCTCGTCAACCCACGCGAAGGCTGGCCGCGCACCGGCGCCTTGAAGAAGGGTGCCTATGCGGCGGCGGCCGGCGCTGTACATCTTCTAGAAAAAGCCAAGCTCTACGATAGCGTCGAAGCGGCGGTCGCGGATCTCAATTATGTGTTTGCGACGACGGCGCGCGAGCGCGGCCAGTTCAAGCCTATTCTCACGCCGGCCGAAGCCATGCCGCAGACGGTTGCGCGCGTCGCCACTGGCGAACGCCACGGCATTCTCTTCGGCCCGGAACGCACGGGACTCGACAATGACGACATCGCGCTCGCCGATGCGATCATCACTTTTCCGGTCAATCCCGCCTATGCCTCGCTGAATCTGGCCCAAGCGGTGCTTCTCACCGGCTATGAATGGATGCGCGCCGCGACGGGCGATGTGAAGCCCTTTGCCCCTATCGAGCGCTCGCCAGCGGCGTCGCGCGACATGGTTCTCTCCTTCTTCAATTTTCTTGAAACCGAGCTGGAGCGCGCGGGATTCTTCCGTCCGCTCGGCAAAAAGCCGGTGATGCAGCGCAATTTGCGCAATATGTTTCACCGCATGCAGCTCACCGAGCAGGATGTGCGTACCTGGTGGGGCATGATCGTGCGCCTTGTCGAAGGCCCGCGTGATGAAGCCAAGAAAGGCAAGGCGGTGGAGCCGACCGATCGTGGACCTATCGAATGAGTAAAAGTTATGGCCAGTTTTCTAGAGAGTTCCCGGGCCAAGTGCCCGCATTGCGGTCATGAAGAGTTCGCCGGCCCGGCCGAGCCGAAGATCGACGACATATTGACCTGCGTCGCCTGCGATCGGAGCGTCGCATTGGAAGATGCCATCGCCATGGGGATCAAGGAGGCGCTGGTCAAGGAGTTCGCCAAGGACGGCTCCTTTAAGCGCTAGGGATACGGGCGCCTCGGCGATCGCCGCGACGAGATCTCCGGCGCCCTTATCCGTCAAGACGAAATGCATCGAAATTCTCCGAGGCTGAATAGGATCGATTCCCAATAGGTGGACTGGGGTGCGCGCCTCTATCCGCTCTCCCTTGAGAGTGCCCGCGCGTAATGACGGTCGATCTTAGCAGCGGAATGGGCTATGGAACCAGCCAGGATCTCGCACGGATTTGGTAATGACGGCTGCGCCGAAACTCCTCGTCTTCGATTCCGGCCTCGGTGGCCTGACTGTTCTGAGCGAAGTGACGCGGCTGCGCCCCGATGCGCAATGTCTCTATGTGGCGGATGATGCCGGATTCCCTTACGGTCTGTTGAGCGAGGAGGCGCTGGTCGCGCGCGTAAATCTGGTCTTGGAACGGCTCATTGCGCGTTTTTCGCCCGATCTCGTGGTGATCGCCTGCAATACGGCCTCGACCCTGGTGCTGCCGCATCTGCGCACGCGCTATCCGCAGCTTCCCTTCGTCGGCACTGTGCCGGCTGTGAAGCCGGCCGCTGCCTTGTCGCGCTCGCAGATGATCTCGGTTCTCGCGACGCCGGGCACCGTGACGCGCGATTATACGCGCGATCTCGTTCGTACTTATGCGGCGCATTGCGACGTGACGCTTGTCGGTTCGGACCGGCTCGCGGCACTGGCCGAAGCCTTTATGAAGGGTGAGACGGTCGCAGATGATGCGATCGCCGCGGAGATCGCACCCTGTTTTACGGCCAATGGCGAGGCCCGCACAGATTGCATCGTGCTCGCCTGTACCCATTATCCGCTGCTGCTCGCGCAATTCGAACGGCTCGCGCCCTGGCCGGTCGCATGGATCGATCCGGCGCCGGCCATCGCACGGCGTGTTGATCATGTGCTTGGCGAAGATCTCCGCCGCCCTCTCGATGCTGCGGACGGTTCGGAGGTAGGGCAGGCCGGCGGGCATGCCGCTCTTTTCACCAGCGCCACACCGCCGGGTCCCGCGCTCGAAGCCGCGCTGCGCCAGCGTGGATTGGCCAAGATCATCTTGGAGCCGATTCCGCTCGACCTT
>DAIESR010000295.1 GCA_027346205.1 Beijerinckiaceae bacterium | reverse complement strand
TCGCGTGACCTTCGCCACGAATTGGCGCGCGGAAGCCGAGCATGGCGGCTTCTATCAGGCGTTGGCCGATGGCACCTATGCCAAATATGGCCTGGACGTCACGATCCTCCAAGGCGGTCCGCAGAGCAATAATCGTCTGCTGCTGGCATCTGGGCGGATCGATTTCGACATGGGCGCCAATATGATTCAGGCCTTCGATGCGGTGGTGCAGAACGTCCCCATCGTTGCTGTGGCGGCGCTGTTCCAGAAGGATCCTTTCATCCTGATGTCGCATCCCGACGAGCATCTCGATCAATTCAAGGATCTCCCCAAGGCGACGACCTATTATCTCGGCACGGATGCGCTCGTCTCCGTCTTCCAATGGCTGCATAAGACCTATGGTTTTTCGCCGGCGCGGGTGACGCCTTATACATTCAACTCGGCACCTTTCATCGCCGACAAGACGTCGATCCAGCAGGGCTATGTGACATCCGAGCCTTTTGCGATCGAAAAGGCGGGCGGCTTCAAGCCGAATGTCTTCCTCGCAGCCGATTACGGCTATCAATCCTATTCGACGACGATCGAGACGCGCCGCGACGTCGTCGCGCAAAAGCCGGACCTCGTGCAGCGCTTCGTCGATGCATCGATCATCGGCTGGTACCATTATCTCTATGGCAATAATGCCGCCGCCAATGCGCTCATCAAGAAAGACAATCCCGACATGACAGATGCGCAGCTCGCCTATTCGATCAAGGCGATGAAGGCGCATGGGATTGTCGATTCGGGTGACACGACAAAGCTCGGCATTGGCGCGATGACGGATCAGCGCATGAAGGCATTTTTCGATCAAATGGTCGAAGCCGGCCTGTTCAAGAAGGATCTCGACTATCGCCGCGCCTATACGACTAAATTCGTCGATCACGGCGTGGGGCTCGATCTACGGCCGAAGCCGTGAGGGTGGCAGGGTCGTGTTATCTGGCCGCGCAAAGATGAGGCGCCAATGAATGACGCGCTCATATCGTTTCATGACGTCGGCAAACTCTATCGGAATGGAACCATTGCGCTCGCGCATGTCGATCTTGCCATTCGCGCCGGCGAGTTCCTGACGCTTCTCGGTCCTTCCGGCTGCGGCAAGTCGACAGCCTTGCGGCTCATCGCAGGTCTCGAGAAGGCAAGCTCGGGACAGGTGGAGCGCGTCTTGCCGCACAAGCCGGGCACCATCGGCTTCGTCTTTCAGGAGCCGACCTTGATGCCTTGGGCGCGCATTCATGAAAATGTGCTTCTGCCGCTGCGCCTGCAAAAAGTGCCGGCGCGGGAGGCTCGGCAGCGCGTGGCAGAAGTGCTGGCGCTCGTCGGTCTCGAAGAGTTCGGCAAGGCCTATCCGCGCGAGCTTTCCGGCGGCATGCGCATGCGGGTGTCGATTGCCCGGGCGCTGGCTTTGCGTCCCGCTCTGCTCTTGATGGATGAGCCCTTTGCGGCGCTCGATGAAATTACCCGCTTCCGGCTCAACGACGATCTCCTGCGTTTGAAAAAGGAGCTGGCGACGACGATCGCCTTCGTCACCCATTCCGTCTTTGAGAGCGTCTATCTCTCGACGCGCATCATGGTGATGGCTGCGCGGCCTGGTCGGATCGTCGAGGAGATCGTGATCGATCCCGCTTTGCCGCGCGATCAGGATGCGCGCGCCAGCGTATCTTATATGGACTACTGCCGGCGCGCCTCGCGCGCGCTCGCGGGAGCCGCGGCTGAGCTGCCGCCGCAGGCAGAGGGTAGCAAGACCCCATGAAGATCCAACCCGGAATTATCCGCTATGCGCCTTCCGCGGCGGTGGTCGCGGCGCTGCTTTTCGCCTGGGAGGCGGTGGTTCGGCTGGGACATATTCCGCCCTTCATTCTGCCGGCACCAAGCCTCGTTTTGACGACGCTCCTCAGCGACAGGACAACTCTTTTCGCTTCGCTCGTCGTGACGCTGGAGACGACATTTACGGCTCTGCTCATAGCGGTCGTCGGCGGGCTTCTACTCGCCATCCTATTTTCGCAATGGAAATGGCTGGAGCGCGCGCTGCTTCCCGTGGCCGTCACGCTTCAGGTGACGCCGATCATTGCCATCGCGCCTTTGCTGCTCGTCTATCTCGCGCCGCAGTCTGCCGTGCTCGTTTGCGCTTTTCTCGTCGCTTTTTTCCCCATTCTCGCCAATGCCGCTTTGGGGCTCGCATCGGCCGATCGCAATCTCGTGGATCTTTTCGCGCTCTATGGAGCGTCGCGTTGGCAGAGCCTGCTGTGGCTGCGGCTGCCTGCGGCGCTTCCTTTCATTCTCGGCGGCGTGCGGATCGGCGGGGGCCTCGCGCTCATCGGCGCCATTGCCGGCGAACTCGCGGCCGGCGCTTCGGGGCGCGAGACAGGGCTCGCCTTCCGGATCATCGAGGCGGGCTACAGGCTCGATATTCCGCGCATGTTCGCCGCTTTGGCTTTGATTTCCTTCGCCGGAATCGCAATCTTTGTCATACTGTCCGCTGTCTCCTATTTCTTGTTGAGGCGTTGGCATGAAAGCGCCCTCGACGAAGGGAATTGATGGTGCAGGAGCCAGTACCGCAAAGACGCAAGCCCGCCGAATCGCTTAAACCCCGGGCGAAAGAGTGGCTGCAGCGGAGGGCGGAAGAGATGACGCGCAGCGGAAAAAGTCGGCATGTCGGACCGTTCGGCGGTCCGGTGGCAGCGGTCGCCTTAGCGCTCGCCATGGGCTCGATCGCGGCGGCCGCGCCGGCGGAGAATGTCGGGGGATTTGTCGTTCCAGCGCAGCCGGCCGTCCCGGGCTTTCAGCAGGTGCAGCCTATAGGCGCATCGGCGATGCCGGCATCACCCTCGTCCTCTCGCTCACCCGCGTTCGTTTCCAACAACGCGATCGTCGGGCGTTATTCTATCTTGCGGACTGGTGGCAAGGATACCGGCTGCATGCTGACGCTCGAGAATGGCGGCAAAGGACGGAGCGGCGGCAAGGCTTTTCTCTCTCCTGCCTGCCGGGATCAGGGCGTGGTGATCTTTGATCCCACCGGCTGGCAGATCGTCAAGGGTCAGCTCGTGCTCATTGCCCGCAAAGGCCACAAGACTCGTCTCGATCTGCAAGTAGACGGCACATGGATGAAAGATTCGAAAGAAGGGAAGCCGCTCATCTTGAAAAAAATGTAGCGGGTTGAAAAAAATGTAGTGGGTGCCCCGTCTCCCGCCCATGTGGCGGGAGAAGGAGGCACAGGCTCGGCAAACGCTTAATGCACGCTCACCGTGATCAGCTCGTTTTCAAAGGCATTGGCCAGTGCCGCGTCCCGCGTGTCGGTAACGACGATCGGCGTGCCGTCCGCCGCGAGCAGGGCGTACAGGTGAAGGCCCGGCTTGACCGGAGGCGCCTGCGGGAAGAGCCGCGACATGTCTTCCGAGCGAATCTCGCGCAGATAGGCGAGCGAACCGCCGCCAAGATGGGCGAACTGCTCCTCGCTATAGGGCGTGGCAGTGAGGGGTTTGCTGTCGTTCAACATCATTGCTCTCCTTCTGCGGTCCGTTATGGCCCCGCATTTTTTGCGCACTCTTCAGTCGCGCACCACAATATCGATCTTCTTGACCACACGTTCTGGCTCGGGACGAACCAGATCCACAGAAAGCAGGCCGTTTTGCAAGTCGGCACACGCAACTTGCATTCCATCCGCGAGCAGAAACACGCGTTGGAACTGCCGCGCCGCTATCCCGCGATGGAGATAATGGCGCTCCTTGTCGTCCTGCTGGCGGCCGCGGATGACGAGCTGGCTCTCCTCGACCGTCACCTGGAGCTGCTCGCGCAGGAAGCCGGCGACAGCGAGCGTGATCCTGAGCCTTTCGGCCTGGCCGTCGTCCTTGGCGATCCGCTCTATGTTATAAGGTGGATAGCCGTCGGAAGCGGTGCGCGTCACGCGCTCGATCGCACGCTCGATCTCGTCGAAGCCGAGCAGAAAAGGCGAATTCGGTGGCGACATTCGTGACATCAGCGAAGCCCCAGATATTCATAGCGTGCGGTCCTGTGGAAGCCCTCCAAGGCACTTCCATAGGGCTGGCATCCAGTGATTGGCGGCGGGGTCCGGATCGTGCGGGCCTTGCGCCATCGTGCCTGGTTGCCCTCGAATTCGGTCGAATTAAAGTGCAGCCCTGGCCAGTCGATATCAGCCAAAACACTGATGCTGGGCAGGAATATGGAGATTTCGGGGCGCCTTTCAAGGGAGCTATGGCCGGGCTGGCGCCTTGTTGAAAGCCGTCCGGCGGCGTGGTACGCGCTGAGCCTCGGACTTATTTTGACCGGCAACACCGCCGCTCGGGCTTTCGCTGGACAATTTGGCCTGATTCCGATAAGAGGTCGAGCTTCGAGCGGGTGCCTATTGGGCACCCCTTTTTCATCCCCCGACGATCCGTCCGACGCGGCCTCCACGGCGGCGATTTGGCTTACGATAAGGAATGCTGCGTGCAAGTTCTGGTTCGCGACAATAATATTGACCAGGCCCTCAAGGCGCTGAAGAAGAAGATGCAGCGCGAGGGCATTTTCCGCGAGATGAAACTGCGCGGACATTATGAAAAGCCTTCCGAAAAGCGCGCTCGCGAAAAAGCGGAAGCTGTGCGCCGGGCGCGCAAGCTGGCGCGCAAGAAGCTGCAGCGCGAAGGCCTTTTGCCTATGAAGCCCAAGCCGGTGATGGGTGCCCGCTGAGCGTTCGGCGCCGCAGGTAGCATCTCGTCCTTCGAACGCGTTCCGCGTGAAGGCGATCAGTGTGTCGGCGTCCGAGTATGTTCTTCGGGCGCCTTTGTTTTTCTGCACCCAATAGCCGCGGTTTGCGATTTGAAAGCGGATCGATCGTGTCGTCGCAATCTTGCCGGATTGTCGAGGCCTAAGAGGCCGCGCTGCCTACACTGCGGGTGCGAGTCGATCGCTGGCGCGGGTGGAGCGGGCGCCCATACGTCCGAGAAGCCGTCTGTTCGCCAGCGCGATTAAGAGCATGTTCACGCGATGCGGTACAGGTTTTGGCGTCTTGAAGACGCTCTGCTCCTTGGGGCTGAGAAGCGGATGTTTGAACCCTCCTGCGGTCTGCCGGAGGTTATTGCGACGGGGAGGGCCATGACCAGATCTCGCAGCGGTTTCGCCATGGCGGCCGTCGTCCTCGGCAGCCTCTGCCTTGCCGGTTGCGAGAGCATGAACGGTATCGGCGCGCGCGGCACCGGGGTTGCCGAAGTCGCCAATGAAAGCCCACAGGAAGCCTCCGCCAATATTGCTTCGTTGACCGAGGTCGTCGAGCGCAATCCGAACAGTGCCGAGGCCTATAATACGCGTGGCGTCGCCTATGCGCGTATCGGCCGTTTCCCGGAGGCGCTCGCCGATTTTACGCGGGCAATCAAACTCAACCCCAATGATGCTGCCTCTTACACCAATCGAGCGCTTGCCTATCGGCAGATGAACCAGGATGATGCGGCGCTCGCTGACTTCAATCACGCGATCTCGGTCAATCCGAATCATGCTCCGGCCTATCTCGGCCGTGCCAATCTTTTGCGCCAACAGGGTCATCTCGAGCAGGCGCGGGCCGATCTCGATCGCGTGATTCAGCTCAATCCGGAAAATGCGCAGGCTTTCCATGCGCGCGGCCTGATTGACCAGCGCGAAGGCAATCAAGAGCAGGC
>DAIESR010000277.1 GCA_027346205.1 Beijerinckiaceae bacterium | reverse complement strand
CTCCTGCAAGACGCTGCGTGCCCCGCGTTCCGCCGCCGCATAGGATAGATCCCGGCTCTTTTCGAACTCGGCAAAGAGATCGCCAATCGATTTTTCGAGCGACGTCAGAGAAGACGAGCCTGCGTTCGCGTGATCCAATCGCGCCGCGAATTCGCTCACCTGCCGTTGCAAGGCCTCGATCGCATTGCTGTCGGCCTGCGGACCATGCGCATCTTCGATCTTTTCGGAGAGGCTGCGCACGAGATCTTCGACCGCATGCGTGTCCATATGCGACATGCCTTGCGTGATGCGTTCGATCAATTCGTGACGAACATCATCGATATGATCGGCGAGCGCCGTGTAACGGCTCTCGTCGCGCGCCTCAGCAATCGCTTCCTCGACTTTTTGCGTGATCGCGTCGAGTTGGCCTTCGATTTTGACGAGCCGGGCGCGCCCCGGATCATCCAGCAATGTCCGAAGCTCATCGGCGACCGCCTGGAGATCGGCTTCCTCACGCCGATCAGTGCCGGCGTGCAAGCGATCGAATCGCTCAGTGAGCGCCTGCACTTGCCGTTCTATTTGTTCGAGCGGCTGCAACACTGCCTCGCGAAAGCCGTCGATGCGCGACGATTCGATCTGCTGCGTGAGATTGCGGATCGTCGTGTCGAGCGGCGCGAACGAGCCGCGTGAACCGAGATCGCGCAAAGCGTCAGACATTGTCGCGATTTCAGCACGCAATTGGTCGAGATTGCAGGCCGCGGGCGGCAAAGCCGCGCGCTCGGCCTGCCCGCGGCGTATCTCTTCGACCTTGTCCACCAGAGAAGAGATATCGGACTTCAAGCTCGCAAGAGCTTCACCACCCACTGGGCCGAAAGCCTCCGCCTGCCCTCGTTCGGACTCGGCTCGTTCAGGCCGTCTACTGCCGAAACGCACGCCCCCGGCCACCTGATCTTCGGCCGGCTGTGCCCCCCTTGGAGTTTCGAGAGCGCGCTGGCGCCGCATGATCTCGGCGATCGCATCTCCGAGCGAAGGACGACGTGCAGCGACATTTGCCGACATGCCGGCATATTGGCCCGAAGCCGGCATGGCCGCCGAAGAGGCCAGCGTGGCAAAGAGCAAATTCATCTTCGACTCGACCCGTTCGAGCTGCTCTACATAACGCGGCATGCCGTAATCGGCTACGCGCAGTGGCGATTGAATCGGATGCGCGAGAGAATCAAGGCGCGCTTCCAGCCGAGCCAGAGCGCCCTTGAATGGCTGCATTGGGTCTGGCGACGGTCGCCGCGCCAGACCCGCCTCCAAATGCCGCAACCGTTGCACAAGCGTTTCGACATCGGCGTGCTCATCGAGGCGTGCCGCAGCACTTTGCAGCAGCACATCCTCATCTTCTTTGGGACTGCAATCTTTGCCAGACCCGCTCGCTGCCGCACGATCGCTCCGCCGTTCGTCGCTCTGCGTACCGCCGATGCCCAAACGTCGAAGCCGCACAGCGATCGCATCGAGCCGATCATCCTCACTCATATTGACGGGATCCATGCCGATCTCGATTGCACGATGCGCGATCGCCTGGGCCAGCCATTCGCTCAGGCTCAATCCTTCGCGCTGCGCGGCATCGCGTGCCGCGTCGCGAACATCAATTTCGCTGTCCGCAGGGTCCCAGGGCTTAGGCTTGCGCATGTTCTCTCCGGCGGGATTCGCGAATCCCGGGTTTGAACCCAAGTTCGTGCGAGGAAGAGGAACGCGCCGAATCACAACCGGGACGCTCGATACCGCCTCTGTCCACGAATTTCGGGATCTGCGGTAAACACGAAGTTAATTCTGCTCAATTTTGGGACAGGTGCCGTTCCGCGGCAGAAAGCTAATAAGTACAATTTATGGTTGCATAATTCACATTAATACACTTAGATTGATTAATTAGGTCGTTGATCAATAGGGGGGTGCAATGGAGACGAGCCCAAATCAACTCGCTAGCGTGGGAACCGGCTGCGGCGCTGAGACCGAATCACCGACGGAATATTTTCTTTTCATCGGGGATATGGCGCGAGAATTCGGCGTCAGCCTGCGCGCTCTGCGCTTTTACGAAGAGCGCGGCCTCTTGCACCCGAGCCGGCGCGGCACGACCCGGCTTTATTCCAATCGCGACCGCTCACATTTGCAAATGATTCTCAAGGGCAAGCAGCTTGGTTTCAGTTTGAGCGAAATTCGTGAGATCCTCGCGGGGTGCGGCAATATGATGAAAGGCTGGGCTCTCGAACTCAATCTGCGTCCGGATCAGATCATCGCACAAATCCGCCATCTCGAACGCCAGCGGGCCAATCTCGATGCGGCGCTAGCCGAGCTCAAAGAGGCGCATCAACACACCCAGCATGACGACAGGCGGCCCACTGCCGCCTGAAAGCTGGAACGCTACCACATGTGTTTCAGCGCCTCGAGGCGGCTTGTTCCGGCGGACCAGGCCAGCTACAGCGCCTCGTGACAGGCCGAGGTCACGAGGTTAGGGTCCCAGCTCACGTCATCTCGACCGGCCCCCTTATGACAGAAAAAATCGGCGTTCTGCTCGTCAATCTCGGCACGCCCGAGGCGACCGACTATTGGTCGATGCGCCGCTATTTGAAGGAATTTCTGTCTGATCGCCGCGTCGTCGAGACGCCGCGCATCCTCTGGTGGCCGATCCTCAATCTCATCATCCTGTCGACACGCCCGGCGCAGCGCGGCAAGGCCTATGACTCGATCTGGAATGTGGCCCGGAATGAAAGCCCGTTGAAGACGACCACACGATCACAGGCCGAAAAACTCAAAGCCTGGATCGAGGCCGGCAGCCTCGGCTCGCGCACCGCACCGAATATCCATGTCGATTGGGCCATGCGCTATGGCAAGCCTTCGATCGAGCAAGGTATCACCGGGCTGATGGACAAGGGCTGCGAGCGCCTCCTGG
>DAIESR010000266.1 GCA_027346205.1 Beijerinckiaceae bacterium | reverse complement strand
AGGTACAAATGTACGAATACTCGCCCACAGAGGGCATGGCGGCTGATTTGAAACCCTGACTTTCCGACACATATAACCGACGCGAAGCGGTTCTCCGCGAAGCAATTCTCAGAGGCGATCGTCATCTGAGACAGACAGGCTTTAGAGGTCGATGCCAGACCCTGGAGGTTGATTCATGGACAGCAGGACGCTCGCACATGGTTTACACACGGAGACGCAGCCCAATGTCGGCTGGCGTCCGGAACGCTGCGATCAAATCGCGCTCGTCTTTCAAGGCGGCGGTGCGCTGGGCGCCTATCAGGCCGGGGTCTATCAGGCGCTTCACGAAGCCGGCATTGAGCCCGATTGGGTGACCGGCGTCTCGATCGGCGCCATTAATGCGGCGATCATCGCCGGCAATCCGCGCGACCACAGGCTTGAGCGCCTGCGGACTTTCTGGGAGCGGATCACGGAACGCCACGCCTGGCCCTTCATGCCGGACGGCGACATTTTTCGTCGAGTTCACAACGCAACCAGCGCGCTGATGACCTTGAGCTTCGGCCAGCCGGGTTTTTTCAAACCGCATGAGATCAACCCATGGCTCAGCCCGGCAGGCGCCCGGACGGCAAGCAGCTTTTATGATTCGAGCCCACTCGCGCAAACGCTTGGCGAATTGGTCGATTTCTCGCTGATCAATGACGGGAATGTGCGATTCGCCGTCGGCGCCGTCAATGTGCTCTCCGGCAATTTCATCTATTTCGACAATCGCGACGACATTATCGGGCTGGAACATGTCATGGCGTCAGGCGCCTTACCCCCGGCCCTACCCATGGTGAAGATCGGCACCGATTATTATTGGGACGGCGGCCTCGTCTCGAACACGCCGCTGCATCATGTCCTCGATCAAAACAATTGCGCGAACACGCTCATCTTCCAAGTCGATTTGTTTTCGGCGCGGGGACATTTGCCACGAACGATGGAAGATGTCCTGGGACGCCAGAAGGACATCTCTTATTCGTCGCGCACGCGCCACAATACCGACATCTACCGTCACCTGCGCGAATGGAAGACCCGCACTTACGAGGCTCTCGTGAAAGTGCCCGACGAGCTCTTATCCGCGGAAGAGAGGCGATTACGCGACGAACTCGCCGATCTGCCAGAGATCACCATCCTCCATCTGATCTATCAGCAGAAGGCCTATGAAAGTCAGGCCAAGGATTATGATTTTTCCGCTGCCTCGATGCGCGATCATTGGCAGAGCGGCTATGAGGACACGAAGAGCACTTTGATGCACAAATCCTGGCTCGTCATGCCGGAGCGCGGGATCAAGATCCATGACGTGCATCACGAAAGAGATGGGTGAGGCGAGGTCGAGCGATGCCGCCCGCCGGATTGATATTTTGTCGCCACGCCATCTCGCCCGCTCGCATGCAAGGAAACCATGTGGAACGCTTCAGCATTCCACATTTTCAAATCGGTATAAGCACATCATCGCGCTTTGAACTCCATCAATCTTCCTTGAACCCACATTCCGGAATGCCCTGTTCGTTCCCATAATATTTATAGGGAAGGAATTTGCCGGTGAGGGTAATCTTCACGCGATCGCCTTTAGGATTGGCGAGACGTTCCAATTGCATGTCGAAATCGATCGCCGACATGATTCCATCGCCGAATTCTTCCTCGATCAGCGCTTTCCAGGCAGGGCCATTGATCATCACCAGCTCATAGAAGCGATAGATCAGCGGATCGGTCGGCGGCATGGGCATGCCACGATAGGGCACTTCGTTCAGCATGCGCTCTTCGACTTCCGATAGCCCGAAGAGCTGCGCAGCTCTGGCCGCGAGCGGCTTGACGAGCTTCATCTGCCCGAGCAAGGCACCAACGATGAGCACTTCCGACATGCCGCCAATCTCGGTGGTGATGTGCTTCCAGCTCCATCCCTTTTCGCGCTTGATATCGAGAATCTTTTCGGCAAACTCTTCGCGTGTCATCTTGATCTCCAAAGGTGAGTTTGGCGGGAGAACCACGCCGTCATGGTCCCGCAGCGGCGGGCATTCCGGTCGAGCTTGTGCCGAGTATCACAGCAGACTTGGCCGCAGCTACCGAAAAGGCAGAGATGACGCGACCGCATGCGC
>DAIESR010000253.1 GCA_027346205.1 Beijerinckiaceae bacterium | reverse complement strand
TCAACGAGAATTTGGGGAAGGTCGCGGAGCAATATTGCAAGAAGGGCTCGAAGGTCTATCTCGAAGGCCAATTGCAGACGCGCGAATATACCGATCGCGACGGCAATCAGCGCAAAGCGACGGAAGTCGTGCTGCAGCGGTTCCGCGGCGAGCTGACCTTGCTCGACAGCCGTGGCGGCGCGCGCGGCGATTTCTCTGAGGATCGCGGCGGCGCTTTCGAATCCTCGGGCGGCGCCAATTTCGGCCGCTCTTCGCCCATGGAGCGCAATTCGGAGCGCAGCGCCGACAAGCGTCCCGCGACGGCAGGTTCCGGCCGCGTCTCTGATATGATCGATGACGATATTCCGTTTTAGAGACAGCCGTCATTAACCCGGCTGGTATCCTCATCCTGATGGGTGGACGGCCCCCGACGGCATCATTGTGCCAGACTGGTCGGAGCATTGAGTCGGACCAGACGAGGGAGACCGTCCGCCATGGAAGCTAACACGATTGGATTTGATATCGCCAAGACCGTTTTTCAGGTTCATCGCGTCAACGGTTCGGGTGAGGTTTTTCGGGAGCGTTTGCGGCGCGACCGCGTGGAGAAGTATTTTGCCGCGCTGGCGCCCGCTGTTGTCATCATGGAGGCTTGCGGTTCGGCGCATTACTGGGCGCGGCTGTTGCGGGGTCTCGGCCATGAAACACGGCTTGTCCCGGCCAAATATGTGACGCCCTACGTGAAGCGCAACAAGACGGACGCGCGCGACGCGGAAGCCATTTGGGAAGCCGGCGGGCGGCCGAACATGCGTTTTGTCGCGGTCAAGAGCGTTGAACAGCAAGGCGAGCGCGCCCTGCATCGGGTTCGCGATCTTCTAATCCGTCAGCGCACCCAGCTCGGTAATTGCCTACGCGGCCTGCTAGCCGAGATGGGCGTTGTCGCCGCGCAAGGAGCGGCCGGGCTTGGCGCACTGGTGAAGCTTGTCGAGACCGGCGAGGATGCACGCGTGCCAGCGACATTGTTTGAGACATTACGATGCCTGGCGCGGCAATGGCGGGCCCTCGACGCGGAGGCCGACGCTCTGGAAGCGCGCCTCAAGACAGCGGCGCGGGCGGATGCGATGGTTCAGTTGTTGATGTCGATACCTGGCGTCGGGCCGATCACGGCGCATGCGGTGAAGGCGGCGATTGGCGACGGGCGGCAGTTCCGCACGGCGCGCGATTTCGCGGCCTGGGTTGGTCTGACGCCACACGAACATGCCTCGGGCCTGAAGCGACGCTCATATGGCATCAGCCGCGCCGGCGATCCGGGCCTGAGGCGTTTGCTGACGCTGGGAGCAAGCGCGCATCTGCGCCAGATGCGGGCAAAGCCGGAACGCATGGGACCATGGCTCGCGGGCGTGTTGAGCCGCCGGCCTGTGCGTGTCGCAACCGTTGCCCAGGCGGCGAAGACCGCGCGCATCATATGGGCGATTTTGACATCGGGTGAAAATTACAAGGGAAGGCCGGTCGCGGCCTGAACAAGCCCACACGAGGCAAGGAGCAAGATGGAGAACACGGCAAAGGTCAGGGACCTCGAACAGAACATTCCGACTCCTCAGTGCGCCTCGAGCGCGTCATCCTGATTGGAAACTGTTCGGCGAAACCCCTTTGGGCCAGCGGTCACAGACCGCGCGAACAGGCCGGATACATGACCGCTCCCAACCGAAGCCGTACCTTCATTTACCTCTTGCGCAACGGGGACCGTCCATACATGAGGAGCGCCTGAAAGGCGCGTCTCGAAGGACGAGGGCGGTAGAAAATCGGCGCGAGACGCCTTCCCGAATGCCATTCACGGCCCCCTCGTGCTTCGAGACGCCGCTTACAGCGGCTCCTCAGCATGAGGGGACCTTTCACCCGATTGCCTTGGACCAGGACAGGTTCCCTCTTGTGGAACACAGCGCGAACAGCTAATCTCTGTTCACCATTTGTTTAAGGCCTTCTTCCAGTGTAGACCGCGTTCCGCAAGAGACACCGATTCGGCCAGCTTGGATTTGCGCCGAAACGGCCCCGCCCAAAAGGCCAATCGCCCAAGAGGCCAGAGTGAGAGCCGATGCTGACCAAAAAACAGAGCGAATTGCTGCGCTTCATCCATGAGCGGTTGAAGGAGACCGGCGTGCCGCCCTCCTTCGACGAAATGAAGGACGCGCTCGATCTCCGCTCGAAATCCGGCATTCATCGGCTGATCCTGGCACTTGAGGAACGTGGCTTCATCCGCCGCCTGCCGAATCGTGCCAGAGCGCTCGAAGTTCTCCGCCTGCCCGAATCTTCGACGCCGGCGACGCCGACGCGCGGCAAGAAATTCTCGCCTTCGGTGATTGAAGGCACTCTCGGTCGAGTCCGGCCGCTTCCCGCGCAGAACGAAGAGGACGAGGAACGCGCGCTCGTCGCCATACCGATCATGGGCCGGATCGCCGCCGGTACGCCGATCACCGCCTTGCAGACGCGCAGCAACACGATCAACCTGCCGCCGGATATGCTTCCGGCCGGCGAACATTACGCACTCGAAGTGCGTGGCGATTCGATGATCGAGGCCGGCATTTTCGATTCCGATCTCGTCGTGATCCGCAAGCAGGATACGGCCGAGACAGGCGACATCGTCGTCGCTCTGATCGACGACGAGGAGGCAACCTTGAAGCGGCTGCGCAAGCGCGGCGCCTCCATCGCGCTTGAAGCCGCCAATCCCGCCTATGAGACGCGAATCTTCGGTCCGGATCGCGTGCGCATCCAGGGCAAGCTGGTGAGCCTCATCCGGAAATATTGATGTGTCGGGCTGGCGGCCCTGCCCAGAGCCGATCCATGTGATGGGTCAAATCGGCTCTACATCAAACAATGAGAGCATGTCCTCATCAATGAGACATCGGATATATCCGATGTCTAAAATAATGGAAAAGTCGATCAACTTTTCCGGGACATGCTCCAGTCCGCCGGCAGCGATGATTGCCCGGCGGCACGGAGCCGCAAATCCGCTTCAATCGATGCATTACAAGGCGAGAACCGGGGTCGATCATGCCGCCCGCCGCGAGATGGCAGGACCACAGCTAAGCCCCCTATCGCACTGGCAATTGCATAGCGCAGGAGCGATTTTGAAGAACAAGGCAGGCCGATCCGAACGGGCAGGCCAATTAAGGCAGGCAGGCCATGAATGAGACAGCCGATGTCCCGGCCACGGCGACGCAACGGCACAGGAAGGCCCTGCGGGTCGGCTGGCTGCTTGCCGCCTTTGTCGTGAGCGCGGCCGCTGTCGCCATCGCGGCAAGCTATTTCATTACGGCCAAGGTCCTCAACAAAGACTTCGCAGCACAGATCAGGCACACGACCGGCTTTACGACAACGATCCACGGCGGCGCGCATTTCATGCTGTTTCCCCGGCCACATATCGAAATCGAAAATATTCGCTTTTCCGATCCGAAAGCGGCGCTCCGCATCGATACCGCGCGTTTCACCGGCTATTTGCGGCTCTTGCCGCTGCTCGCGGGCCGGATCGAAGTTGGCCACGCCATTCTCTATCGGCCCAGAATGGAGATCAATCTCGATGATCGGGCAATGACGCCGAACAGTGCCCTCGGCCGCGCAGCCGATACCAAATCGGCAAGTCCGAAAGCCGCGACCATAGACGCGGCGAAGCTCGGCGTCGTCGACATTGTCAGCGGCAGTGCACGCCTCGAGCGGCATGCGACGCCACACGACTTCTTGATAAAGGACATCAATGTCACCGTAGACTGGCGCAGTCTCGATGCATCGGCGGCGCTCACGGGCCAATTCAGCTTCCGCGATATGCCGGCGCAAGTGAAGCTATGGATAGCGCAGCCCGTCGAACTCCTGCGCGGTGGCCAATCCGCGGCCAGTCTTCGTCTCGACTCCGATCCGCTGCAACTTCAGGCTTCGGGCAATATTTCGGCGGCGGCGCAGTTCCAATACAAAGGTAGCCTGCTCGCCAGCGCCCCCTCCCTACGTGCCGTCGCGCAACTTATGGGCTTCAGTTTCGGCAAGCATGGCCGCTTCGCTGATTTCGATCTGCGCTGCGATGCCAATGTGACCGGCGATAGCGCGGCCTTGACCAATCTGCATCTGCATTTAGATGGCAATGAATATGAAGGCACGCTCGCGGTGCAGACCGATAGGCAGACGCCTTCTCTCTCTGGCACGCTTGCCACCAACCTCCTCGATGTGACTCCCTTCCTCGCAGGACTGCCACGCCCGACCAGTGGCGTCGGGCATTGGAATG
>DAIESR010000218.1 GCA_027346205.1 Beijerinckiaceae bacterium | reverse complement strand
TAACATTCTATCCCGCCGGGGCGACGCAGAAAGGTTCCGGAACGACCGCCTATGCGTGGTTTGTTTGGGACAAGGACGCCGTTGGACCTACAGAGCTGAAGTGGTTTAAGCCGGGATATAAAGCCAAGTATTCAAAGCTCTTCTAAAGAGTCTAAAAAACTAAGGCCAGCTTGCGTTACTCTAAGGCCATCATCAGTTCGTTCGGCGTACCCTTTGGTAAAAATGCTTGTGCTGCTGCCGATATGCGAAATGACATTTCCTACGACCTGCTGCCATTTCTGCTCGTTAGGCCTTGTGTCGCTTGGTTCGAGATCGATAGGGGTCAAAGCGACGTAGCTAGGCATCAGTTCTTTGATTTGAGTTGTTGTCGCTTCGTTGTCAGGCAGCGTTGCTGCAATGCGGAGCGCGAGTATGCGCGCCTCGGATTCTCGCAGTCTAGTGCGGGGCGCCCTTACCATCTTAAGACCCTCCAGAATTGGCATTTGTGGTGATAGTTCTTGAAGAAACGAATCGATGTCAACGTTGGAATTTGAACTTTAGCAGTTTGATACGATTCTTGCCGTTTCTTGGTCCCGCATGCGATCATAAGAGGTGCCGCGCATCTTCATGCGGCGATATCCTTTGGTTCATTCATGCAGAGCGTCGATCTCAATTGCGATTGTGGCGAGAGCTTTGGCGTCTATGAGATGGGCGATGATGCGGCCATGCTCGCGATCGTCACCAGCGCCAATGTCGCCTGCGGCTTTCATGCCGGCGATCCGGAAGTGATGGCTACGACCTTTCGCATCGCCAAGGAGAATGGGGTTGCCGTCGGCGCCCATCCGGGCTTTCCCGATCTTTGGGGTTTCGGCCGCCGTCGCCTGCCATTTTCTCCCAGGGAAATTGAACGCCTCGTCGCCTATCAGATTGGCGCCGCACAGGCGCTCGCCGCCTATGCCGGGCATAGAATCACCCATGTGAAACCGCATGGCGCCTTGAGCAATATCGCGATGGAGGATCATGACGTCGCCCGCGCGATCGCCCGCGCTGTGCGTGCTGTCGATCCAGATCTCGCTTTTCTTGCCGTCACCCGCAGCGCACTCGAACAGGCGGGCGTTGCAGAGAGGCTTACAGTCGTCTCCGAAATCTTCGCCGATCGCGCCTATACGGAGTGCGGGCTGCTGCTGCCGCGCACGCAAGATGGGGCGGTGCTGCATGATCCCGAAGCGGTCGCGACACGTGTTCTTGCGATGGTGACGGAAGGCGCTTTGATCGCCGTCACGGGTCAGCGCATTCCTGTCTCCATCCAGTCCATCTGCGTGCATGGCGATACGCCGAATGCAGTCGCCATGGCGCGCGCGGTGCGTCGGCGGTTGGAGGCGGCGGGCATTGCGCTGAAGCCTTTTGCGGGGGTGTGAGCCTGCGCAAACCCTCTCCCTATGGGAGAGGGTGCCGCCGGAGGCGGCGGGTGAGAGGTTGCGATGCTGCAATCTCGAACAACATGGTAACCCCTCATCCGCCTCGCTGCGCTCGGCACCTTCCCCCACAGGGAGAAGGCATACGGGCCATCGGTCGGCGCCTTTCATTCATCGGACGATCATCACGACATTGGTGCTTCGGCGGGGCCTCTTGCCTCCTCGCTCGGCGCATCGAGCCCATCGTCCTCCAAAGCGCGCGCAAAATCTCCATAGCGCAGCGCCATTGTGGGCAGGACGAGCAGGTTCAGCGCCGTGGATGTGATGAGGCCGCCGAGGATCACCACCGCCATCGGCCCTTCGATTTCGCGGCCGGGCTCGTTCATGCCGATCGCCAAAGGCAGAACGCCGAGCGCGGTGACGAGCGAAGTCATGAAAATCGCCGCGAGCCGGTCGGCGGCGCCCCGCACCGCCGTGTCGAGCGTCCAAGGCAGGCCGTCGAGTTCCACGAGATCGCGGTAATGCGCGATCATCAGAATCGAATTGCGCAATGTGATGCCGAACAAGGTGACGAATCCGACCATGGAGCCGAGCGACAAAAGCCCGCCCGATGCGAAGACGGCGATGACGCCGCCGACGAAGGCAAAGGGAAGATTGGCGAGCACGAGCAGCAGATTGCGGCCGTTCTGCGTAATGATCGCGAGCAGAAGGATGATGCCGATGCCGGCGATCAGGGAATTGATGAGAAGCGCGCTGCGAGTGCGATTGCGCCTCGGCCGTCCCGCGATATTCGACATAGGTGTCGGCTGGAAAGGACACATTGGCGGAGATCGCCGCCTTGGCGGCCGCAACGAAGGAGGCGACATCGCGGCCGCTGACATTGGCGGTCACCGTCTGCAGTCTGCGGGCACCCTGATGCAGGATGCGGTAGCGGCCGGAGCTTTCATAGACATCCGCCACTTGGCCGAGGCGCAGATAGATTCCCTTGGCTGAACGCAAAGGCAGATCGGCGACCTCCGTCACATTGGACCGGCTTGCCTGATCGAGGATCACGAGGACGGGAAAGACGCGATTGCCTTCATAGATCTGACCGACCCTGTCGCCGTGATAGGCCGTTCGGATTGCATCGAGAACTTCGACTGACGTCAGGCCCCAGCGTTCCAGATCCTCACGCCGCAATTTGATCGTGAGTTGCGGCATGCCCGGCGGCGATTGCACTTGCACATCGGCCGCGCCGCGGACTTTCGCCAGCACATGCGCGACCTCCTGCGCCTTGCGGTCGAGGAGATCGAGGTTATTGCCGAAGATGTTGACGACGACCGACGCGGAATAGCCCGAAACCGTCTCCTCGATCCGCTCGGTCAGAAAGGTGTTGACGGCGAAACTCGCGCCCGGAATGACGGAGAGCGCCTTGCGGATTTCCGCGGGTGCCGCTTCGGCTTCCTCGGTACTGATGGGGTTGAGATCGACTTCGAACTCGCTGTGCTGGGTGCCATTGGTGTCGTCCGCGAGTTCCGCCCGGCCGACGCGTTGCGCTACGGAGCGAACCATTGGAAGGCCGAGCATCACTTTCGCTGCGATCTTGCCGAGGCGCATGGATTCGGCGACGGAGGTTCCAGGCACGGCGGTCATATGGACCGTATAATGGCCCTCCTTGAGCTCGGGGAGGAAGGTGCTGCCGAAGAAGGGCATTGCCGGGAAACCGGCGCCGACCGTGACGACGGCGGTCAACAAGATCGCATTTGGATGCAGCGCGATTCGGCGCAGCAGGCTCTCATAGCGCAGGCGCGACCAGCGTAGGAGTGGCGGATCTTTCGGATTGGCATTGCCGCGGCCGAGCAGCAGCATGGCGAAAGCCGGCGTGATGGTCAAAGCGACGATGAGCGATGCTAGAGTGGCGAGCCCGTAGGCGATGGCGAGCGGCGCAAACAGACGTCCGGCGACGCCCGGCAGCGCCAGAACCGGAACGGCGACGAGCACGACCGCGACAGTCGCGTAGACCACCGCGCTGCGGACCTCATAGCAGGCATCGAGCACGACGCGCGCCACCGGCAGCGGCGTGGGGAGTCTTCTGTTTTCCCGCAGCCGCCGAACAATGTTCTCGATGTCGACAACCGCATCATCGACGACGATTCCGATCGCGATGGCAAGGCCGCCCAAGGTCATGGTGTTGAGGGTGATGTCGAAGAGATGCAGCGCGCTCGCCGCCGGCAGGAGGGATAGCGGAATGGCGATCGCCGAGATCGCCGCTGTGCGCAGATCGAAAAGGAAAAGAAAGAGAACCACCACGACGAGAACGCCGCCGAGAAGCAGCGAATTGCGCACATTGCCGATCGCCACTGCGATGAAATTTGCCGGGCGGAAGAGATTTGTGCGCAGCTCTATGCCTTCTTTGGCCAGCGTCGGCTGCAATTCTGCGAAGGCGGCTTCCAGGCGGCGCGTGACCTCCGGCGTGTTCGCCTGATATTGCTCGGAAATGGTCAGCACCACGCCGGGAACGCCATTGATCGCGCCGGCGCCGACGGGCGGCATGGGTGCGGCGAGGACCGTTGCGACCTCGCCGAGCGTCACGCTCGCCCTGTCGCCGGCCCGCAGGACTGTGCGCGCGATTTCGTCTGGCGTCAGCGCCTGACCCCGCGTTTCGAGTACGATGCGTTGATTGGCCGTGTCGATGATGCCAGCCCCGCGCAGGCCCGTGGCATGACGTGCGGCGGTAACAACGTCTTGGAGACTGAGGCCGAACCGTTTCAGCGCGTCGGGATGCACCTGGATCTGAATGGATTTCCTTTCGCCGCCGAAGACCGCGACCTTGGCCACACCGGGCACGGCGAGGAGACGCGGCACGATGGTCCATTGCGCGACCGAGTACAGATCCATCAGGGAGCGCGTTTTCGAAGTGAGCCCATCGACGAGCACGATGCTGGTCGAGGACGTGAGCGGCGTCACGACCGGCGGCCGCACGCCGGCTGGCAAGGCGCCGGAGGCGGCGGCGAGCCGTTCCGCGACGAGCTGGCGATCGCGATAAACATCGCTCGAAGCTTCGAAAGTCACCGTGATGACGGAGAGGCCTTGGACCGAACCCGATTGCAGCATTTTCAGGCCAGGCAGGCCGTTGAGACTGTTTTCGAGCACTTGAGTGACAAGAACTTCCACCTGCTCGGGGGCGAGGCCCGGCGCCTCGGTCTGGATTTGGGCCTGCGGCGGTGCAAACTCCGGAAAGACGTCGGATTTGGTCTCTTGGAGACTATAGACTCCATAGCCCAGAACGATGCAGGCTAGCGCGAAGACGATCCAACGGAAACGAATGGAGAAACGAAGCAGCGCGGCCTGTGGGCCTTGGGGCAGAGGCGTGCCGCGTCTCATCGGGTCCGATTACTCTTCGGTCGGAATCTGTGCTCGGAATTCCTCCGAGAGCAGCATTTGGGCGCCGTGGCTGACGACTTGCGCGCCATTGGCCATGTTCGTCACATAATAGCCGCCGTCGGGCGCCGGTGAATCGGTGGCGATCTGGCGGCGCGCGAGCGTTTGCGGCCCGGTGCGGAAATAGGCCCAGGCATGTCCCTGCAGCCAGACAATCGCGCTCGCCGGCACTTCCGCACGCGTGGCGACCAGCCCGGTCGGGACATAGGCCATGATATTCATGCCGGGCAGCAGCCCGCTCTCGGCCGGTACCGTATAGAAGTAGCTTTGGCCCTGGATATGGGGGTCCGTCGCCGCCGCTGCCGAGACGAAATGAAGCTCGATCCTTTCACCGCCTTGTTTGCGCACAAACGCATTCGTCGGCGCTTTCGCGACCGTCTCATCAGCTCGCAAAGTGATCTGGACCAGTATGTCTTGTCTTTTGACAAGCCGCATCACGAGCGGCGATGCCGTGACGACCGCCTGGCCGAGAACCGTGCCCCAGGTCTGAACGGCTGTATGCGCCAAAGTTTGCAGTTGCGAATCGGCGGTAGCGAGAGTCGCCTCGGCGATTTGGAATGTTTCTGTCGCTCTTTCGAGCTGCTCCTTCGAAATCGCGCGGGGGCCTTGATCATAGAGGCTGCGGGCTCGATCGAGCGTCGCGCGCGCGAAATCCAACTTGGCCTGTGCGGCCGCGATCGTGGTCTTCGCGATCGCATATTTGCTGGTGAGATCTGTCAGGGACTGAAGATCGAGGACGCTGCCATAGGCGCGCAGCCTCTGCGCATGCATTGCATTCTCGAGCGCGGCGGTCTTGAGTCCGCTATGTGCCATGGCCGCTGGGGTGAGCGTGATGGTCGGCGTGCCGTTTACCGTCGTGACGTGCGCCGGCGCTTGGAGAGGCGGCCCGGCATCATCGTCATCGGCTTTCGCCACGCTGTAAGTTTGAAGGAAACTCCAGGCGACCAATCCGCCGACTGCGGCAAATCCCAAGGAGACGATGATCCTGCGCAGCGGTTTCTTCACGATGCGTCGCCCGTGGGAGATGGATGGTCGAGGCGCTAACATGGTTCATGCGCGCCAAAAGTTCATGCGGCCAAAGCAGATCCGTCCGCCGTGGCTTTCTCAAGATCGCCACTGTCGAGAAAAATCAGCTCGCGACGATGACTTGGAGCACGGCCATAACGCACATGTCCACCAACTTTTGTGGTTTGGGGGCGAAATCAAGTGGAGTGGGAGAGAGGCGGCGTCGATCGCGCTTCAAGGCAAGGACCGACTGTGCGGCGAGTTTTCAGTCGCTGCCGGTGCGCGAATAGTGCTGACCGATGACGGCAGGGTCGACCGCCTCCCATTGGTCGTTCTGGCCGAGTTCGCGGGGCGAATGGATGGACAAGAGGTCCGCCAGGCGGTTGCGGGCGCGATTGACCCGGCTCTTCATCGTTCCGACGGCGCAGCCGCAAATGCCGGCCGCTTCTTCATAGGAAAGGCCCGAGGCACCGATCAGAATGAGGGCTTCGCGTTGGTCGTTGGGGAGCTGTTGCAGCGCAGCATGGAAATCGAGCAGATCCATATGGCTGTTCTGCGATGGCGCCGTTGCGAGCCGCGCAGCAATGGCTCCATCGGAATCGGCGACCTCGCGCCGTCGCTTGCGATATTCTGAATAGTAGATGTTGCGCAAAATGGTGAAGAGCCAGGCCGGCAGATTTGTCCCTGCCACGAAGGAGTCGAGATTGCTCCAGGCTTTGACCAGAGTTTCCTGCACGAGGTCGTCGGCGCGATCGGGGTTACCGCAGAGCGATACTGCAAAAGCGCGCAAATTGGGAATGACTGCGATGAGATCAGCTTTGATCTCGGCGCTCACCTGCGTCGGCTGTCGCATGTCATCCTTCCGTGAGGCTGTCACTTCAGGTCCTTTTTTTCCTCGTCGCGGTGCTCTCGTTCTGTTTGCCTAGCGTTTCGGATTTGCTTTCCGTCTCGCCCTGTGCGCTGCCTTCGAGTGTTTGGAGCAGGTCGAGGAAACGCTCCGGCACGGATTGGGTGAGAACATCATTATAGACATTGCGCAGGCGCTGGCCGATCTGGTCGAAGATTTCGGGTTGCGGACCTGTTTTGCGGGCACGGGCGGGGATGAGAGCCATGATCGGCACCTCAGGCCGCTGGTCCGCGGCCCCGGAGAACCCTTTTCGACTTTTTGCCGGGCTGTTTTTTTTTGTGGGGGGAGTCGGCACTTCGGTCTTTTTGACGCCCAGCTCGATTGGCTTCGTCACAGTCTCGCCCTTGTATTGGTTGGATATGTATTGGTTGGGTATGTTGTCTCAAGCTGGCCGTTCCGGCGCTCCCCCGCTGCCGAAGATGCGCAAGGTCGGTGCCGTGACTAACGATCATTTGATTTTCCGCAGATGTGCTTATGATCAGCATAAATGGCTGGGGTCAACGCGATGTTTTCATGAAAGTTCCCTGTTCTGGAACTAATTTTGGCCTGGGGAATTTAAAAGCTGAGCCGTGATCACATTACAAGAGGCTTTCGGGGAACCTGCCGATGTCCATTTCGCAAGCCATCTCTGCGCATATTCCCTATTTGCGCCGCTTCTCGCGTGCCTTGACGGGGACTCAGGTCGGAGGCGACGCTTATGTGCTCGCCACGCTCGAGGCGGTCGTCGCGGACCCGGCGGAATTCGCCGAAACCGATGATCTCAAAGTTGCCCTCTATCGTTTGTTTCTCAAGGTCTGGGGCTCCATGCCGGTCAACGGCCATGTCGACCAGATCTGTTTTTCACCTGACGAACGCGGCGCGCAGCGTAATCTCGAGGCCATCTCTTTGCGTCCTCGGGTCGCTTTTCTCTTGAGTTCGCTCGAGGGATTCGAGACTGCGGAAGTCGCGCGCGCCATGGACTGCGCGCTCGATGAGGCTGCCGCGCTCATAAACCTCGCCGGTAAGGAGATTTCCAACCAGATCCGCACCGATGTGCTGATCATAGAGGACGAGCCGCTCATTGCGATCGACATTCAGATGCTCGTCGAAGAACTCGGTCACCGCGTCATCCATGTCGCGCGCACGCATCTTGAGGCCGTCGAGGCCGCGCGGGAGGTGGAGCCCGGTCTTATTATAGCTGATATTCAATTGGCGGATGGCAGTTCCGGGCTCGAGGCAGTTAACCAGATCCTCGGCCGCCTATCGGTTCCGGTCATTTTCGTCACTGCCTATCCGGAACGTTTCTTGACCGGCACGCCGCCGGAGCCGGCCTTCTTGATCACCAAGCCGTTTGGGGTCGACAGCCTCAAAGCCGTGGTCAGCCAGGCGCTCTTCTTCGATCGCAAATCCCATCGTAAGGATGAATCGGCGGGCAAGGCGCTGGTCTGAGCCAATCGTCGCGCTGGCATCATTGCGGCTTTTTCGTCTGGTTCAGCGACCGCTCGACGAGAAATCCAGCAGCGAGCGCGATGGCGACCAGTGCTAACGGTCCGAATTGTTTGGAGACTTCTGTGCCGAGGCGAATGGCGACCTCCTCGCGCTTCAGCCCCGCATCATGCAGGATAGCGACGAAAGGCGCGATCGCCTCCTCTATGCCGGCCGAGAGTTCGCTCGCTGGCGCTGCGGACGGGGGCACCGCTTTCGTCATGTCCTTCCGATTGCGTCCGCGCAGCAGCAGGAGGCAAATCGCGACGATGACGAGATAGAGGCCGGCGACGCCGAGCGCGGCGATGATCGGGCCGGCCAGTTGGGTGAGCCAGAGATAGAGCGCCAGCGAAAAAAAAGCGATCGCCGCGATGAGACAGACGATCGCGATACTGCCGATGCCGGCAATACCAAGAACCCGGGTACCGGCGGCTTCGACGGGTTCGAGAGCGCCGCTGACGGCTCTGCGCAATTGGCGTGTGACAAAATCCATCATTTGTGTGGCCGGCTCACGACTCCGATGACAAAGCCTACCGCTGCGCCGATCATGACAGCGACAAGCGGGTTGTGCTCGATCGCGCTTTCGAGATCGGTCGTCACCGTGCTGAGGCGAGTCTCGAGACGATCCTTGGCGCCCGCCATTTCATCTGTGAGCGTCCGGCGCGCATCGTCGACTGCGTCGATCACATGGTGTGTCGTGGAAGAGGCTTGTGTCTGAAGCAGCTCGCGTACTGATCCGGAGAGCTTCGCAAAGTCGTCACGTAGCGCGGCGAAATCGGCAGCTAGATTCTGAAGGGATTTACCTTCTTTGGCTTCTTTCGTTTCGGTCTCCGTCATGTTCATCTCCATATCAACGTCGTTTCAATTATAGCGAAATCGGGCCGTTTCTCTGGCGTGAATAAGGCACGCTGGTCCTCTGCGCCGCAACAATGCCCGATGTGCGGTATGGCAATGTGTGACATTACGATCCCCTTCGTCGGGTCGGTGCATTGATCTTCCGCAACTCCCAGGCCTATCAAACGTTGCCAAGGGCCGCGTCGCGCGGCGATCAGCGCAACTGCCGATCGAGTTGCGAAACGACTTACACAACCATTGCGGAACCTTCGTCGCAGCATCGCGTTAATCCACGTGTCCCAGGGCGCGGACATAGATTACGAGAGATCACGCATGACAGCTTCCACTGAACTTCCTCACAAGACGTCGACTCGTGGCTTCGCGTCGATGGACCCCGATAAGCAGCGCGCGATCGCGCGCAAAGGCGGAGAGAGCGTGCCGCATGAAAAGCGGAGCTTTTCGCAAAATCCCGGCCTGGCCGCGGAGGCGGGGCGCAAGGGTGGCCAAAGCGTCAGCCCGAGCAAGCGCAGCTTCTCGCAGGACCATAAGCTTGCTTCGGAGGCCGGCCGTAAAGGTGGGCACGCGTCGCACGGCGGACCAAAGACGGCCAGGAGCGGCGGCGCAGAGTGACTGCGCGGCGCTGCCCCCCGCAATGAAGATTTACGGACCGTAAGTCTTCATTGCGGGGTATTTGTTAAATGACAAAAAGGCCGGCGTTCATGCGGAGGCAGGATACGCTGGTAAACGGCTGTCGTGCCGAATGTTATTCTGATCCACTTTTTCGGCGCAAAGGCGATTGCTGTGCGCTCTTCTTTGCGGCGGCTCGTGGCTCAGCCGTGTTCCAATGTGCTGGAGCATATTCTGGAAAAGTTGATCAACTTTTCCGATCAGGGACATGCCATATCTATTTGAAATCGAGTCGATTTATTCCGATCGTATGAATCGCGTGCGATTCCATATGGTCGCGATCACCTCTTGGTCGATTGATATGTGAAGATTGTCCGCCCTTACGGCCTGCTTCGGACGCGAGCTTGTGATTTTGCGAGAAACTGCGTTTCTCATTGGGAACGCTGCGGCCGCCCTTGCGTGCGATTTCGCGTTGTTTTTCCGCGTCCATGGAAGCGAATCCGCGGGTCGATCTCGTCAGTTTCAAGTCCCTTTGCATATTATCCTCCTCTGCCGTCACTTACTCACTAAACCGTTGAGCATGGCGAGAGTTCCCTGCTGCCGGCGCCACCTCCAGCAGCGCAAGAAAACGTGTGGCTCGCCTCAAATTCCGGCCGCGTCGCCGTCGGAGCGCGGGTCATGCGCGGCTTCGATATGGCCGTCCTTGTGCCGGATGAGAGCGCCGGCGTGGCCGAACCGTCTTGCGTAAGGCTCGTCGGCGATTTCAATGTCGTGCCCCGCAGCTTTGAGCTTGCGGATCACGCTGTCGTCGAATCGCGGTTCGAGCTTCAGGCTCGGTATCTCGGCCCCCCATAGCTTGCCATAGAGGAAGCGCGGCCGGTCGATGGCTTCCATGAGTGGGATGCCGAAGAGGTTGCGGGTAAAAATCTGCGCCTGGAATTGTGGTTGGCCGTCGCCCCCCATCGAGCCATAGGGCATGATTCGGCCGTCTTTGAAGACGGCGAGCGCCGGGTTCAGCGTATGGAACGGCCGCCTGCCGGGCGCGAGCGGATTCAAGGCTTTGGCATCGAGCGAGAAAGAGAAGCCACGATTTTGCAGCAAGATGCCGGTGGTGGGCAGCACGCAACCGGACCCATATTCCCAATAGATCGATTGGATGAAGGAGACGGCGCGGCCGGCGGCGTCGATTGCACCCATCCAGACCGTATCGCCGTCGGCGGCAGGGACGGGGACGGATGCGGCACGGTCCATGCGGATCATTGCGGCTTCGCGCCCGAGTATGTCGGCGGTCAGGAATTCGTCCGGATCGCGTGGCAGATGGGTGAAATCAGTGCAGATGCGATCGCGTAGCGTGAGCCCGCGCTTCGCCGCTTCCACGAGGCCGTGGATATGCTCGTAACTCTCTGCATGGGCGACGCCCAATCGTTCGAAGAGGCCGAGAATGAACAGCGAAACAATGCCCTGCGTCGGCGGCGGCGAATTGTAATGGGTGCGTCCCTCCAGGGCGAGCGAGAGGGGTTGGCGCAGCACGGCGCGATAGGCTGCGAGATCCTTGCGCGTGCATGGCACGCCAAGCTGCTCCATATCTGCGGCGATCTCGCGGCCGATGTCACCGCGGTAGAAATCCTCGAAGCCGGCACGGCTCAATTGTCCGAGCGTGTCGGCGAGCGCGCCATTTTTCCGCAGGGTTCCGGCAGCAGGGATTTTTCCTTCGAGCAGGTAATTTTCGGTAAAGCCGGGCGCCGCACACAAGGCATCGAACTCAAAGGGCTCGCTGCGCGCTTCGGCGCGCGAAAGCGGATAGCCGTCGCGCGCGAGGCGCATTGCATCATGAAGGATGTCCACGCGCGGCAGTCGGCCACCCACGGCGGCTGCGATCTCTTCCGCCAAAGCGTAGCCGCCGACAGTGCCGGGAATGGTGACGGCGCCAAGCGGGCCGCGCGGCGGGATCGCATCATAGTCCAGCGCATGATAGGCGGCGATCGTCGCCTGGCTGCCGGCGTAGCCGCAGGCCTCTATATAGAGCACCTTGCCATTGGGCTCGCGGATCAGCCAGAAGGCATCGCCGCCGATCGAGTTCATATGCGGATAGACGACGGCGATGGTCGCCGCCATGCCGAGCATGGCTTCGATCGCATTGGCGCCTTCAGAGAGAAGGGCGCGGCCGGTCGCGGCGGCCAGATAATGCGGCGCGGCCACCGCGGCGCGGGAAAAAATTTTCGTCTCGTTCATGCCCTGGTCCGATCGCTGGTCGCCCTTCGGTGCCCCATATATCGGTTACGCAACACGCTTGTGTGCAGGGCAATCGGGTGAAGCGATCCTCCAACCGCCCTCGCCCTTCGAGACGCCGCTTACAGCGGCTCCTCAGCATGAGGGGACCTTTCACCCGATTGCCCTGCGCTTGCGTGCCATCGGGCTTGCCCTCGTGCGCACCATAGTATAGTGGCGCAACACCGCGTAGGCGGGATATCCCGAGGGTTTTCATCGTCAAGCCTTGGATTCGCGGGGACGAGATCCAAATCTCCCGAGCCGGGATTCCATATCGGGATTCCATTTCCTAGAGTCGTAAGGTTCGAACATGTCTGCTGCCAAGAAGATTAATTTTCTGCATTTGTCGACCTTGATCGCAGTCGCCATCCTGGTCGGCACAGAAATGGTTGGTGCTTCCTGGGCCGCCGGCTGGGCGCTCGGCGGTCTGCTGCAGCTCGAGCCCATGGTCAGCCATATTCTCGAAGTCACATTCGCGCTTTGCGGTTTTGTCCTGCTCTTTTATTTCATGCGCCTCGCCGTCAAACACGAATCCATTCGCGAGTGAGAAGCCGGTCTTTGCGCGCGTTTCCGGTGGGATGCCGGGCGCATCGATCTCCATGATTTTTCGGGTCAACGCAGCGGCGCATCTGCCGCGATGTCCAAGCGATCGAGATGAGCGAACCAGATCGGCGAACCTTGTTGAAATCCGCCGCCGCAGCTGCGGCGGTTGGCTTGATCGATGGCGGAGCGGCCAAAGCCGCCACCCCACCCAAGGGCCTGCAATTCGGTCCTGCGACCCCTTTTTCCTTCGAGCTTTTGAAGGAACGGGCGCGGAAAAGGGTGCGTGAGCCCTATGTCGCGCCGCCGCGGCCCGCGCCTGAGATCGTGTCCAAGATCGATTATGAAGCTTGGGGCAAGATCAAATTCGATGTGAACCAGGCGCTTTACGCCGATGGGCCGGGTCGTTTTCCGGTCAGCTTCTTCCATCTCGGCATGTTCTTTCCCAAGGCTGTTGCCATGCATGTGGTCGAGGCTGGGCACGCGCGCGAGATCATCTATGAGCCGAGCTATTTCGAGATGCCAGCGGATTCGCCGGCCCGACAATTGCCGAAAGGTGCGGGCTTCGCCGGACTTCGCGTGCAGGAGGCGCGCGACAATAAAATCCTCGACTGGCACAAAAACGATTGGGTCGCCTTTCTCGGCGCGGACTATTTCCGTGCGATTGGCGCGCTGCATCAATATGGCCTCTCCTGCCGCGCCGTTGCGCTCGATGTGGCGGTCGCCGACAGGCCGGAAGAGTTTCCTGACTTCACGCACATTTATATCGACGAATCAGGCCCCAAGGGTGGTCTGACGCTTTATGCTGTGCTCGAAGGTCCTTCCATCGTCGGCGCCTGCAAGATGGAAGCGATCCGCGGCAAGGGTGTTGTCATGGACATCGAGCAGCTGTTCTGTCTGCGTCGCGACATCGCGCGTTTCGGCGTCGCGCCTCTGACCTCCATGTATTGGTTTTCGGAGACCATCAAGCCGACCGCGGTCGACTGGCGCCCGGAAGTTCATGATTCCGATGGTCTCTCTATGTGGACCGGCAGCGGCGAGCGGCTCTGGCGGCCGCTCAACAATCCGCCGCGTATCATGGCATCCGCCTTTCTCGACCATAATCCACGCGGCTTCGGACTTATGCAGCGCGACCGCAATTTCGATCATTATCAGGATGGCGTCTTTTATGATCGGCGGCCGAGCCTCTGGGTCGAACCTAAAGGTGAATGGGGCAGGGGCACCATTCAGCTCGTCGAGATCCCAACCGATGACGAGATCCATGACAATATCGTCGCCATGTGGGTGCCGGAAAAGCCTGCGAAAGCCGGCACGGAGATGGAATCCGCCTATCGTCTCCATTGGCTCGCCGATTCGCCTGAGCCTGGCCCGCTCGCACGCTGCGTGGCGACGCGGCTCGGCAATGGCGGGCAGCCCGGCAGGCCACGGCCGAAAGGCGTGCGCAAATTCATGGTGGAATTTTTGGGTGGGCCGCTCACCAGCCTGCCTTATGGGGTGAAGCCGGAGCCGGTGCTCTGGGCGTCACGCGGCACATTCTCTTATATTTATACTGAAGCGGTGCCGGATGACGTGCCGGGCCATTGGCGGGCGCAGTTCGATTTGACGGTGACGGGCGCCGATCCTGTCGAAATGCGGCTATTTTTACGCGCTAACGGCAAGATTTTGAGCGAGACCTGGATGTTTCAATATCATCCATGGGCGGACTGCCAGCCCTCCTGCTATCCCAAGCCGGGGGCAGTGATCTGATGTTCTCTCTCGTTCCCGAACTTGTGGGGTGACGTGGGCCTCTGGCAAATCGTAGCATGGCATGGAACATGTCCCGGAAAAGTTGAAAGACTTTTCCGATTGAGGACATGCTCTAATTGCTTGATGTAGAGCGGATTTGGCCTGCCTATGTGGATAGCGAGCGATTCCACATAGGCGGATCGGCTCCATGGCGCGGCCTGGGCAGGGGACCATGATGCGGATCGTAAAATCACTTTCAAAGCCTCTGGCTTTTCTCCCGCTTCTGGGTGTTCTGGCCCTTTTCGGCTTTGCTGGTCAGAGCTGGGCGATGGGCACGTCGATTGGCAAGCCGGAGATTTTTGGTGATGGAATCGCTTGCGATGCCACGCTTGTGCCGTGGCACTCCGTCTGGTTCGGGCATTTTGCCGGCGGCCGTGCCTATTACCGGCGTGGGGCGCCACAGGTCGCGCTCGTCTGGCAGGACCAAAAACTCTGCTTTCCGTCGCGCCGGCAATGCATGCGCTGGCAAAGGAGCGAGCACCGGCTGTTTCACCAAGTGCAGATTCTATGAGGGCGAGCGGCGGCCTCGGATTGGTTATCCTGGGTTTGTTTGCTCGAACCTTGGAGAACCGAGATGACGCCTCCTTGCAAGTCAGCGCCCGGGACCGCCGCTCTCGACTACGATAGCACGCTGATCGGAGCTTTGGAGTTGAGTTCGAAGAAGTGGGTGTTTGCTGTTCAGCTTCCCGGATCGAAGAAGCATTCGCGGCATGTCGTCGAGCCGAACGGTCCGGCGCTGGCGGCGTTGATCGAGCGGTTGAAGGCGCTCTCATTGGCGGCCGGCAGACCGATTTTGCGGATGATTTTGACCCATGAGGCGGGGCGCGACGGCTTTTGGCTGGCGCGATTTCTGCTGCGCCGCGGCGTCGAGGTCCGCGTGATGCAGGCGTCGAGCCTGCCGGTGGATCGCCGGGCGCGCCGGGCGAAGACGGATGTGATCGACGTGGAGATGCTGTTGCGGACGCTGCTGGCGTGGCTGCGGGGCGAGCCGCGCGTGTGTTCGATGGTTCCGATCCCCAGCGAAGCCGACGAAGAGGCGCGGCGGGCGCATCGGGAACGCGAGGATTTGATTGGCTCGCGCCGTTCGATCCTGAACAAGATCGACGGGATATTGGCGACCTTGGGGATCGGCGGCTATCGGGCTTTGCGGCGCGACCGGCGCGAGCAACTGGCCAATTTGCGGCAGCCGGACGGCGCGCCCGTTCCACCGGCGGCGCAAGAGCGCATCGAACGCCTGCTGGATCGGCTGGAATTGGTTGTAAAGCAAATCAAGGCGGTCGAGGCGGCGCGGGACGCCGTGGTCCATAAGCCGTCGGCGCAGGACGAGAACGAGCGGATGATCCGCGACCTCGTTTCGCTGTGCGGGATCGGCGTCGAAGGTGCGACGCTCCTGGTGCGGGAGGCATTCTGCCGCGACTTCGCCAATCGGCGCGCGCTCGGCGCCTATGCGGGGCTGACGGGAACGCCTTTCGCAAGTGGCGGCATGCAACGCGAGCAGGGCATCAGCAAGGACGGCAATCATCGTCTGCGCGCGCTCATCGTCGAGCTTGCCTGGTTCTGGTTGCGGTATCAGCCGGACAGCGCGCTTGCCCAATGGTTTCGCGCACGGGTGGGTGGAGCGAAAGGGCGCGTGGCGAAAATCATGATCGTGGCGCTGGCGCGTAAGCTGGTAATCGCGCTGTGGCGTTTCGCCAAGGATGGCGTCATTCCGGAGGGAGCGACGATGAAGGCGGCGTAGCCAACGCATTTCGTCTTCGCTCAAATCTCCGGTTGCAGGTCGGCGGAAGCCGTCGATTGCCCAGGACCCTGAAGAGGGCGCCGTTTCACAGAGTGGCGCCGCCGTGAAAGAACTCCTCTCCCGAATAGGGAAACGTGGTTTGGGATGACATATCCCACCGGATACGAGGTTGGCGGGGAGAGCCTCGCCGAGATGCATTGGAGTTCGGCTTGCGGCCGGAAAGAAAGAGCGATTTTGATGCTTGACACTGGAGCCCTCATACGAGGGCTATCGCATATGAGTAAAGAGTTCGAAGAGGAATTCTTTCTTCCAGGCTGCGAGTTTCATTTTGCGGGCGACGGATCGGTCATCTGGATGGGCTCGCAAGATGTCGAGAGCCATTCGTCTTATGAATGATAAGTTTTGTGGCGCGTGGTTCTTGCGGGTTCTGGCGTCGTCTTCGTTGAAGACCACGTCGAGCGGCTAATGGAGTTTGTTTTCCACGCCCCAATACATCCTCACCGTCTGCATCATTCTTTTGGGCGTCATCGGCT
>DAIESR010000210.1 GCA_027346205.1 Beijerinckiaceae bacterium | reverse complement strand
CGCCCACCGCGGCGGCGGAAAAGGCGGTGCCCGTCCGTGCCGAACTCGCGGCCAATCTCGCGGATCTCGGCCGCCGCCACATGGCGGCCAGCTTGCGGCTTCTCGAGCGCCGCCGCACCGACCTTCGCGCGCTGTGCCGCGCGCTGCCGCAAGGCGAGGAGATCATCGCTCTGTCACGGCAGAGATGCGACCGCGCAGCAAGCGCCCTTCAAAGCGCACGGGCGAAGGCGCTGGACCGCCGGCGTCTTGCTCTGGCCGGTCTCGCCCATCGTCTCGCGCGCCAATCGCCGCAGGCGCGCATGGCCCGCGCGGCGCAGAAGCTGGAAGGCCTCGATCATCGCCTCGCCCGCAGCATGAAGGCGGCGCAGGTGCAGCGCGCCCAAAAGCTCGAACATATGGACCGGAGGCTCGGCACCGCGCTTGCCGCGCGCCGGCATCTCGAAACCGAGCGGCTGACGGCGGCGGCGCATCGGCTTGGCACGCTCGATCAACGTCTGGCGCGCGCGATCGGATATCGTCTCGATCACGCCCGAGGCAGGCTTGAGCGGCTCGACCAGCTACTGCACACGCTCGGCTATACGCAAGTGCTGGCGCGGGGCTTCGCTCTGGTGCGCGATGCCGAAGGCAAGCCGCTGCGCCTCGCCGCCGACGTCGTCGCTGGCGCTGCGCTCGATATCGAATTCGCGGATGGCCACCGGACGGCCATCGCAGGTGACGCGGCGCCCGAACCCCGACTGCTGCGCGCGACACCCAAGCGCGCCGGCAGAAGCATCAAGAAAAGCGAGCAAGGATCTCTGTTTTGATCCGCGCAAAGCTTGTATGCCTGCGCAACAACGCGTGATCTTTAATGGAGGGATCGTGGCCAAGGTCCATTTGATATGCCGCGGCGGCCGCCATCTGAAAGCCTTGGATGGTGGTGAATATGAAAGCGGCTATTGGGTATTTTCGGAAATGCAGGTCGCCCAGCTTCAAAACGGCACCCTTTATCTCCATGAGAAGAAATCGGAGCCTTCTTATTTGGGCGGCGTGATTTCCGGCCATCGGCTGGCGACACAGGACGAACCATCGCCCGGCCATGTCGTTCTCAAGATAATCGCCAAGGAAGATTGCAAGAACATCGCCTGGGAGGGAGACACGCATCCCATGGCCTGGATGGGTGGGATCCTTTCCTGACCAAAACCATTGATCCCGAGGCCGATCCTGATCGCCTTTCGTAACGGGTATCCAGTGCTCACCGCCATTTTCGCCGATATTCATTCCAACCGCGAAGCATTCGACGCCTGTCTCGCAGATGCGCGAAGGCGCGGCGCGGAGCACTTTGCCTTTCTCGGCGATCTCGTCGGCTATGGCGCCGACCCAGGCTATGTCGTCGATCGCGTGGCCGAGTTTCGTGAGGCAGGCGCGCTGGTCGTCCAAGGCAATCATGATGCCGCGATCGCCATACCGCAGGAGAATATGAACAGCTATGCGCGGGCAGCGCTCGATTGGACACGCGACAAATTAAATGCGGCGCAAAAGGACTTCCTTGCCGGTCTTCCCCTCACGGCCGAGTCCGGCGAGACGCTTTTCGTCCATGCCGAAGCCTATAATCCAACGCATTGGACCTATATCAGCCGAGCAAGCGAAGCGGAGCGCTCGATGCGTTCGACGGACAAGCGCGTAACCATCTCGGGCCATATCCATCGCCCGCATCTCTATCACATGACCCCGCACAAGCCGTCATCCTGCTTCGTGCCCCAGGCAGACGTGCCGATCCTGCTCGCCAAGAGCCACAAATGGCACGCCATCCTCGGCTCGGTCGGCCAGCCGCGCGACGAGATCCCTTCCGCTGCCTATGCGATTTACGATGATCGCAGCGCTTTGTTGACCTTTCAGCGCGCGCCTTATGACATCGAGCGCGCGGCCCGCAAGATCAAAGCGGCCGGCCTGCCGGCAATCCTTTCGGCGCGGCTCTATATCGGGAGATAGAAACGTCTGAACTGTCGCCGCGGCCGACCCGGCGCATGCGCGCTAACCCTCTCCCACAAGGAGAAGGATGCGCACCACAGATTTGTGGCTCCTCTTCGATCAGTTTCTTCATCTGTGAAACTGCTCTAACGATGGCGCTGACGTCGGCTCGATCTCAAACCATCGCGGAGGACCAACCCTGATGCCCACCTCGTCGCTTGTTCCCGGCGCGATCGTCGACGGCTTTCGCGTCGGCACGATGCTGCATGCCGGCGGCATGGCGAATCTCTGGGAGGTCGAGCGCGAGGACATAAAGACCCCGCTCCTCATGAAAGTACCGATCCAGGACAGCAGCGACCCCTTGACGATCGTCGGCTTCGAAATGGAGCAGATGATCCTGCCGCTGCTCCAGGGCAATCATGTGCCGAAGGTCTTCGCCATGGGCGAATTCGCAGCACAGCCCTATATTGTCATGGAGCGCATCACTGGCGGCTCCTTGCTGCCGAAGCTCGACGAGACGCCGCTGCCCGTCGAAGAGATCGTCGCCATCGGCATCAAGCTCGCCGAAGCGCTCGACGACATCCATCGCCAGCACGTGATCCATTTCGACATCAAGCCGTCGAATGTGATGTTGCGCGAGGACGGCGAGGTCGTGCTGATCGATTTCGGCCTTGCAAGACACGACAAGCTCCCCGATCTTCTCGCCGAGGAATTTCGCGTGCCGATCGGCACGGCACCCTATATTTCGCCGGAGCAGATCAAGCGGCGTCGCAATGATCCGCGCTCAGATCTCTTCGCCCTGGGCGTGCTTCTCTATTATCTTCTCACCGGGCACCGGCCCTTTGGCTATCCCCGCTCGGACGGCGCCTTACGGCGCCGGCTCTGGCGCGATCCCGTACCGCCCCGTGCGCTCAATCCAACGTGCCCCGCTTTTTTGCAGGAAATCATTCTGCGCTGCCTCGAAACCGATCCCGAGGCACGCCACCCGACGACTGCCCAACTCGCCTTCGATCTCAAACATCCGGAAAAAGTGCGCCTCACGACGCGGGCCGAACGTCAGCACCGGGATCCCTGGTTCAAGGCGCTCGAACGCTGGTACAAGATGCGCTTTGCTGCCAGCCCCGAAGCAAAAACCATCACGCAGCGCCTGTCGCAGGCGCCGATCGTCATGGTTGCCGTCGATGTCACGGAGGGCACCGAGAAGTTTGCCGACGCGCAGCGCAATGCGGTCGAGCGGGTGCTCGCGACCGCGAGCACCCGGCAATCGGGCGCGACATCGAATATGCGTCTCGCCTGCGTCAATGTGCTGAAGACGAACCGCATCGCGCCGTATGATCCACTCGACGACGAAGGCCACAATATTCACGTCTTGCGCCTCGTCGCACTCAAGGAATGGGCGAGGCCACTGCCGCTCGGCACGGCGGAATTAACCATTCATGTGCTGGAATCGCCCGATCCCGCGGCGGCGCTCGTGGATTTCGCCACCGTGAACCAGGTTGACCAGATCATCATCGGCGCCGGCCGCGACAGCGTCGGCGGCCCGTATCTGGGACCCGTCGCGGCGCGGGTCGCCGCCGAGGCCCCCTGCACCGTAACGCTCGTCAAGGCGCGCGGCACCCATTGAGACTCATTAGGGATAGGCAATCTGCCGGGAGCGCATTATCTTTACACTATTCTCTCTCTTCGGATGATGCCAGATCAAGATGAACCGCTACGAACGCCGCCCGACTTCCGCTGGAGAAGCCGAAATCGAATATCTCGACGGAGAGATCCGG
>DAIESR010000181.1 GCA_027346205.1 Beijerinckiaceae bacterium | reverse complement strand
GAGTTTTCTTCCGGCTGGATCATGCCGATGACGCGATGGCTCCTCATCGCATCATCGATCATGGTGAGATAACGCGGCTCGAAAATATTGAGTGGCAACTCGCCGCGCGGCAGCAGCAGAATGCCCGTGAGCGGAAAAACGGCGATCACATTGGGCACCTGGTCGGGCGCGTCATAAGGGTTGTTCATGGCCATGGGTTCATGCCCCCCCTGAAGCATAGCCTGGAAAGCCACGAAGCCTTTCTGATGGCCATGCTCCAAGTTCTTGGTGTCGAGCCAGTGCTAGGACTGTGTGGCTCCAGCATATGATCCTAGGCGACGAGGCGACAGTATCCAGGATCATGCACATGCACCGGCGATTTCAGGAAAACAGCAGCGAAGACAGTTTGCGGCGGGCCGCGATCGTAGCGGCATCCATGCCACCCCAAGCGTCGAAAAATTGCAACAATTGCTTGCGGGCGCCATCATCGGTCCAACTTCGGTCGCGTTTGACGATTTCGAGCAGAGCATCGGCGGCTTCCTCGCGCCGGCCGAGCGAATTGAGCGCCAGCGCGAGATCGAAACGCGCCTTGTAATTATCTGGTTCGGATAGAATGAGCAGTGCAAGTTCCGAGAGATCCCCAACCGACACCGCCTGGACGGCATTTTCGAGCGCGGCGCGGGCGGCGATGATCGGAGGCAACTGCGCCGATGTCGAAGGAACTTGCGCCAACATCGTCTTGGCGGTGTCGAGATCACCCAGCGCTATATGACTGCGGATGATCCCGCCGAGCGCTGAGACATCAGCCGGGTCTTGTCCGAATAAATCCGAGAAGATGTCCAGGGCGGCGGCGGCCTCGCCCTGCATGAGAGCAGCCTCTGCTTCAGTCATCTGATCGGTGCCGGCGCCGAGCGGACCGACGAGCCGCTCGATGAAGCCACGGATCTGGCTTTCAGGCAGGGCGCCCATGAATCCGTCGACCGGCTGCGATTTCTGGAACGCGATAATCGCTGGGATCGACCGCACCCCGAGCCGCCCCGCGATCTGCGGATGCTCGTCAATGTTCATTTTCACGAGCTTGACCTTGCCACCGGCGGCCTTGACGACCTTTTCGAGAACGGGAGCCAATTGCTTACAGGGCTCGCACCAAGGCGCCCAGAAATCCACGAGAACGGGCTGATGTGCGGATTCGGTCAGAACGTCGGTGCCGAATGTCGCCGTCGTCGTCTCCTTGATGATCGGCGTGCCGCCTTCACGCGGCCCTGCGTCCAGCGCTACCTGTTCCGCCATCCGGGGCTCTCCTCTTCCATCGCGATCCGATGTCCGCCCTATAGCATGCAAAAATACGTCCTGAAGCATTTTCGGGCGAGAGTCGGGCCGTCGCGGCAGCGAAATTGGCGCTATGTGCCAAAGGAGTCGCGTTTCGGCCCAGAGCATCGATCGCGTCACCCTGGAGCAGGCTGACGCCGAAACGACGGGTCGGTTGCAATCAGTATCGGTTTGCGGCATATAGCCGAAACGCGGCGCTGCCGCGGCACGGATGCGGGTGTAGCTCAGGGGTAGAGCACAACCTTGCCAAGGTTGGGGTCGAGGGTTCGAATCCCTTCGCCCGCTCCAGATTTTCTCATGATAATCAGATGCTTAAAAGCGGCCTCCGGGGCCATTTTTGCTTCCCCGGGAGCGGGGATGAAAGCCGGCGTCCCGCAGGTAGAGATGCGGAGCGCAGAGGCGGATCGCATTCAACAGCTCTTTTCGATGTGATAGCCGTTTGGACCGGCGAAGCCGTGGTAACGGCAGCCGCCGAACGAGCCCTGGAAGCCATAGCGGTTCCGTCCCGTTTTCCAGCTCGAACCGTGGCCACCCTTCCATTCGGCGTGGCGGACGTTCGGGCGATGCTGAGTCGCTTGGCGCACAGGCTCTTTCTGGGCCGCGGCGGCGCTGACGGACTTTGAGCCCTGATCGTTAGACGGGCTGGATTTGGTGTCGGCGAAGGACTTTCCGTCGCTCGAATCCTTGGTCTCCGCCGTTCTGGCCCTGTCGTTCGCGATGGTCTTGGCGTCGCTATCGAACCTTTCGTTTTGGGTCTTATGGTCGCCGGGCAAATCGCCGGGTGCCGTCGTCGGTTTGATGTCTTGTGCGAAAGCGGTCGTGGCAAGGGCGGCCGTGGCGACGCAGGCAATCAAGAATGTCTTCATGACCAAAACTCCGTTTGTGTCTGGGATTGTGTCGAGAGAACCAGCCCCGTCCGTGATCGTGAGGTGGCGCCATACCGTGGAACCGAGATGAAATCTAAAATGATCGTCGGGCTCTATCTGTGAGATTCGTCACACTCCGGGATTGCGTCGAATCTCGAAGAGCCAGGGTTGCGAGCGCGAGCATGATCTTATAGGGGAAGGTTCGGTTCCACCGCCTCGGGGACCGAAGGTTCGTGCGGGCGTGGCGGAACTGGTAGACGCGCCAGACTCAAAATCTGGTTCTGGCAACAGAGTGTCGGTTCGATTCCGACCGCCCGCACCAAAGGCTTCGTCAACAGGCATCTCGAATACCGGGCGGCCAAGGCGCTGTACATCACCGCCAACGCGACAGGTACCTTTTCGAAGAGGTTGGGCGACGCTATGGGGCCGCCTGGATGAACCCGACCTTCCGCATTGCGAGCTTCGCGCCGGAACCACTTTGCCGTGACCATGCGGACTCATTTCTCTGCACATAGGTTTCTCCGCACATGGGCTTCTCTGCATTATAGGCGATCGCCGAAGTGTCAAAATACGGCCCAGATGCTCGGGATAATCGGTTCTGTGTCAAAGAGTTACAACGGTTTAGTAAGCCGCAGAGCTTGCGGACCGTTGCGCATTCCAGCGAGATGTCTCCGGGTGGGATGTTTCGTGGTTTCGAACCAAAAAAGGGAGCACGCCAATCATGCACGCGTCATATTCATTTTTCTTGCCCTCCGCATCTTGCTTGCGTGGGGCTTCGGCTCTGGCCTGTGTCTTGACTTGCCTTGCGGGAATAGGCTTTTCGAGCACCGGCGCTCGGGCCGATACGGCCGCGTGCAAAACGCTCCAAGACGCAATGCTCGCGAATACGAAAACGCCTTTTCATAGTTTTGCGAGCATCAAATTCAACTATGCGGCGCCCATGACGGTCGCCCAACGCAATCTGCGACTACCGGAATCGCAATCGAGCGAGACGATCTTTACCGGCAAGGCGGTCTTTGTTCGGCTGCTGCCGGGGAAATGGAAGAGCCTGCCCACCACGCCGACCCAGTTCCAGCAGCACGTGCGCGCCAGCGTCACCGGTTTCGGGAAGTGCCGGCGCCTCGCCGACGACAAGGTCGACGGCGCTGCCATGAGCGTTTACCAAGCCGATACCAAAAATCAGAACCATCTCGTTCAGACCAAGGTCTGGGTCTCGGCGCAAGGCATTCCTGTCAAATCGGAAACCGATATCGAAATCGGCCACACGCCCGGCGGCGACATGATGCATGAGCATCTGTCCACTCGCTATGAATATGGTGAAGTTCGCGCGCCTGCCGTGGATTGAGAGCGATCGCCTTATGCAAGGGCATCCGTGAGAGTGCTGGAGCATCAGACCCGCGGGAAGGAACGGGCTGCGGGTCTGATGCTCGAGAGCGGCGACCGTCGTATGAATTCCTTCATGATCCATATCGCGGGATAAATCGGCTCTTTTTAAATTCTGAGAACATGTCCTTGGTCGGAAAAGTCTAACACCTTTTCCGGGACATGCTCGAGGTGAGCCCGGCGCAAGCTTTCCCTGCCAACACTCATGACCGATATGAGACTGGCTTCGACAGAACGCGCGCCTGCATCATGGCTTCGGTCCTTCGCCTTCGGGCGGGCACCGGAATGGGACGCCGCGGCACGCTCTGCCACAGCGGGGTTCGATCTCGCGCTTTTTTCCGGCGGGGATGAAAGAGTCTTCCTCAATCCCGCAACGAATCGAACCAAATATGGCACGCCGCGCGGATGCGCCGAAAGCGAGGCCTGGTTTGCGTCATCAACCGCCTCGGCGATCTCCGCCAGGGGATATGCCGCGGCCATGGCTGCTTGGCACAGCCTCGTCTCCGGCCGCGAAACTTTGGAAAGCTGCTGCGAATCGGTCAGACAGCGCCTGACGCAGCTCTTCGGCATAGACGGGACACAGACGATTCTCACCGGGTCCGGAACCGAAGCGGTCCTGGTTTCGCTGGGCCTCGCGCGCATGTTCTGCGGTGCGCGCATGACCGCCATCATCGTCGGATGCGCCGAGACTGGGCGCGGCGTCAGCAGCGCCGCCGCCGGCTTGCATTTCCTGCGGCAAGCTGCCTTTGCCGAAGTGACGCTCGGCGATCGCCTGGGCGGCTTGCAAGACCTCGATATCAATGTCGATACGGTCTCTATCCGCGACCGTATCGGAATCTTACGCAGCGCCGATGAGATCGACGCCGAATTGGCCGCCAAAGTCGAAGCGGCGCGCCGGACCGGACGCGACGTCATCATCCATCGGCTCGATGTCTCGAAGACCGGCCAGTCCGCGCCGACACTCGAAGCGATCGCGCGGTTACAGGAGGGGGCTCCGGGGCATGTCTTCGTCCTCGCCGATTGCTGCCAGCTCAGATGCTCGGCCGAACATATCAAGGGCCTTTTGGCGCGCGGCTTCCTCATCTCCTTGACCGGATCGAAATTCGCCGGCGCGCCGCCGTTCGCTGGCGCGCTTCTCGTGCCGCCGGAGCTTATGCAGCGTCTGACACCCGGGTTGATCCCCATGCGCCTGCCTGCCGGGCTTTCCGCCTATAGCGCGAGATTGGATTGGCCGCCGATGTTGCGCGCCATGTTGCCCGTGGGCTCGTTTCCCGCGGCCAATATCGGTCTCGTCCTGCGTTGGCACGCGGCGCTCGCGGAGATAGAGCGCTTCTTCGCATGGCCGATCACGCTGCGCAGCGCGATTTTCGCGATTTTCCATCAGCAAGTCGCACAACGAATCGCCGAAGCGCACTGCCTCGAACTCTTGCCGCCGGCGGAGGAGACTGAAGCGAGTTGGGGCCATACGATTCTCTGCGTGGCGATGCGGCATTCCGATGGACGCTTTCTCGACATGACGGAAGCGGCGGCCGTTCAAGCCCGGCTGCGCGAGGGACGTGACGCCGGCAATCGCGATGCAGTCAAACGCATCCATCTCGGCCAGCCGGTGGCAGTCGCAGGCGCTGGCATGCTGCGTGTCTGCGCCTCTGCGGCTCTGGTCAATCATGTCGCCGAAGGCGTCACGACCGGGATGAACCTCGAGGATTCCTTCGCGCCCACCGCCGATGACATCGCGGCCTTATTTGCGGCCTTTCCGACCGCCATGGCGAGTTCCGGCTGCTCAATTCCAAAAGCAGAAAAGCTTTAGGTTTCACGTAAGCATCATCATCTACAAGATGATTCCAAAAAGCATCTGCACTTGGAAAAAGGATGCGCCGGAATAGCGGCTCGCAGCGCGGTTTCCAGTCAAGTCGATATGGTCACGCACGACCTTCTGTGTCTCGATGGACTGTCCTGACGGTCCGGCAACGACTGCGCTTCGAAAAGGGGGGAAAATGAATCTGCCAGTTTCTGGTGCTTTGCCGGCGACCACACAGCATCCGACACCGATCATCGGCCTTGCCGCGATCGCCCGGATGGGGTTCTCCGGCAAGGATCTACAGCC
>DAIESR010000175.1 GCA_027346205.1 Beijerinckiaceae bacterium | reverse complement strand
GGCACGGACATGGCTGTTGAAATCGCAATAGGGGCATTTCGACTGGCAGAACGGCCAATGCACATAGACGCCGAAGCCCTGATCCGATGCTATGGGGATACGATTCGCCATGCCGCCTTATCTCACGCTCCAGCGCGCGGGTCACTAGAGCATGTTCCGGAAAAGTTGCCAGACTTTTCCGATTACGAACATGCTCTTTCTGTTTAAAACCGAGCCGATTTGTCCCGACCATATGGATCGCGAGCGATTCCCTTTGGTCGGGATCAGCTCTGGAGAGACCGCCATCGCCCACATTACCTTGCCGAAATGCAACCCTTTTGCGAGACCAAGGCTCGATCGTGGCCAGGGATCGCCGGCTTCACCGAACTCTGTGCCCCGAGCAAGACAACGCACGGGTTGGCAGAGCCTTTGCTGGTCTGCCACATCGGATGAAGGAGCGACAGCCGTGAGCGATCTTCGGGACCTGCCGCCTGAGGCCTTCCGCAAGGAAGACGAGGCGCCGGACCATATCTTCTATACCGCGCCGCGCTTCGTCACCCATATCGACGCCAAAGCCACAATGGCGGTCACCGAGCTTTATCGCACGCTCTTTCCGGCCGGTGGCAATCTTCTCGATCTCATGTCGAGCTGGGTCAGCCATCTGCCACGCGATATTCGCTATGGCGAAATCGTCGGCCACGGCATGAATGGCCTGGAACTCAAGGCCAATCCGCGCCTCAGCCGATTTTTCGTGCAGAATCTGAACGAATATCCGTTGCTGCCGCTCGAAGCCGACAGCATCGACGCCGCGGCGATTTGCGCATCCATCCAATATTTGCAACAGCCCGTGCCTGTGCTCCGCGAAGTGGTACGGGTACTGCGGCCCGGCAGCCCGCTCGCCGTCACTTTCTCCAATCGCTGCTTTCCGACCAAAGCCGTCGCCATCTGGCAGGCACTGGACGATGAGGGGCACGCCAGGCTGGTCGCGCTCTATCTGGCCGAGGCCGGATTTGCAGAGATTGAAATTCGCACGCTCATTCCGCCAGGAGCGGGCAGCGATCCCCTCTTCGCAGTGATCGGCTGTGCGCCCCAACCAGATACAAAATGAATTGAAGGAGCCCTGCTTCCATGAATTCGCCCCCAAAACTGGCCGATGTGATGATCGATCTCTGCGTCAAGGCCGGCCCGACGCAAACCGTCGACCCCGCCGATGTCGCCAAAGCTTTCTTCGAAGTCATCAACCGGCCGAGCGTGCCCTGGCAAGGCTATCTGCAAACGGTGCGCGACACGGCGGTCACCCTGGCGAAAGAAGGCCGGATCGTGATCTATCGCAAAGGCGAGCCGGTCGATCCCGACACGTTTCGCGGCGTCTATCGTCTGGGCGCGCCGAATATTACGTGAGTGGCGTTCCTCTGCCAGCAAACGGCAGGACTGTCCGGGTAAAAGCGCTGATGAAGCGAAAAGCTCCAGGCGGAATGTGACCGTTATTTCTGCGTATCGAGATTCTTAAATAGCATGAGCGATACGGCGCCTATCCTTCCCCTTTCAGGGGAAGGTGGCAGCGTCGCAAAGCGACGCTGCCGGATGGGGTCCTCAGCAACAATGCGCGGCGCTCGTTATAAAGTAGCTGCCGTAAAAAGGACGACACCCCACCCGACCGCTTCGCGGTCACCTTCCCCTGAAAGGGAGGGATTTTGCGCCCAACCGTCGTTGCGAACCGGTCAAATATTTCGCAGGCTCACACTCCTGCCATCGCGTCACAACTTCTCGACAGCTTCCTTCAGCAGTTCCTTGCAGCGAAGCAGGCGCTCATATTCCGTCTTGTCGACCTCGATCATTTCCGGCGGCGCCGGCTGTTCGAGGGGCTGCGGCTCCAGCGCGCGGGCGGCATCGAGCAGAGCCATTTCGAGCTGCGAGATCCGTTCCGTCGCGCGCTCGAGATAGGGAATGGGATTGGCGAGAACCTTGGCCTCATGCTGCGCTTCAAGCGTAATCAGCTTGGTGAAGCGCCGCACCGTGTCGCGGTCCTTCTTGCCGAAATCATGTTTAATGATGGTCACGGTGTATCCGCTCCATCCTGACCGCACTGCGCGGCGCGCAGCGGGTGGGTTGTCGGATCAAAGCAACAAGTCATAAGCGACTCGCGCTGGAAGACCCGGGTAAGGTGAGAATTGTGACAGCTTGGCGCCAAATGCCCAGCTTCGCAAGCCTATTGATCAGGCGCCTGATGCGCCTTGATGGGCAGTCGGACCAAGGGACCGGCTTTTGCTTGGCAGCTTGAACCGACCCTACCGCATAGGATTCCGCCATGGCCTTTCCCGAGCCGCTCGACTTTGGCGCCGACTGGCCCGATGCCGAACTTGCCGTGCTGCTCTGGCACAACCATGGCGGCTCGGCCGCGACCATGCGCGAGCTCGCCGAGACTATTGCCGTTCCCGGCGTGCATTATGTCTTGCCGCAATCCGAAGACGGGCAATGGTATCCGAAGAGCGTCATGGCGCCGATCGAGGAAAACGAGCCGCAATTGTCGGCGTCGCTCGCCCATTATGCGGCGCAGATCGATGCCATTCTCGCCCGCGGCCTGCCGCTCGAGCGCATCGTGCTCGGCGGCTTCGCCGAAGGCGCTTCTCTCACGGCGGAATTTCTGACGCGCCGACCACGCTCCTATGGCGGTGCCTTCATCCTGACCGGCGGACTTCTCGATGCCGCCGTGATCGGTAGAAGACCGGGCGGCGGCCTTCTCGCCGTGCCTGTCTATATCAGCGGCAGCGAAACCGATCTCGATCTGCCGATCGACCGTATCCGCGGCACCATCCGCACCTTGCAGGCCGGCGGCGCGCTCATCACCTCGCATATTTTTCCTGATCGGCCGCATGTGATCTCGCAAGATGAGATCGGCGAATTACGAACACTGTTTCAGAAAGTGAAGGCGGCAGCGGCGGCCTGACAAACGCCTTCACCGACCTGCGGGATCGCACCCGTTCCGGCTGAAATCGTCTGCGTAGCGCGAGAAACAAGAGGCCCATCGTTGCCGCCGTCTGCGACAGCCCGATGAGCGGAATCACAATCCAATCCCGCAGGGTCAAATGCGACGGCAGCAGACTCGTCGTTCAATTCCGTATCGTAGAATAAAAAAGCCCCGGCTCATGGCGACAATGTCGTCCGTGGGCCGGGGCGCGTTCGGTGCCTCGATAGGCTCCGATCGGGAGATTTTTTAGAACTTCAGGATGAGATCGCCGCCGAATGTGAATTGCGAGCTCTTGGTGCCGTAAGCGAAGGGCGTCGTGTTATTCAACGACGAGTCATACCGGACCTCGGGCCTGAAGATGACGGATTTGAGGTAAGGCGTCTCCTTCGGCAGCACCGGCGCGATAGTGACGCCAGCCGTCAATTCCAGATAGGTCGTCGGGGCCGGCGCAAAGAAGACCCCGTTCGGATAGCCGTGCTCGAGATTGACGAAGTCGAAATTGCCTGGGTAGGCGGCGACGAAGAAGTTGTTTTGGTCGCGCCACACCTCGGCACGACCATTGACCTTCAGCCAATCATTGATCGCGTAGGAGGCATATTGCGCAACGCCATAACCTTGCACGCCGCCCCAGCCATCGTCACGAATGTAGTTCGCATCGGTGATGAACGTAAGTTTGTCGGTCGCTTTCCAAGTAACGACCACGTCGTTCAAATAGCGCAATGTCGAGTTGGGATTACAGGCGCAGATCGGGGCGAAGAGGCTGGGATTTTCAGGCCCGATATGGGTCGTCGCAAGCACGGTGAGATTGCCGTTGAGCAGGTTGAGCCCGAAGCCGCCTTCGAAGGCAGCCGCGCCATTATTGTCGCCCGGCCAGCCAATCGACGTGTTCACGCCGGTGACGGCGCCGGCATAGATGTCGAGCATGGGAGTGACATGCGCGATCGTCATCACGCCCGTATCTTTAAACGGTATCCCGAAGTTGAAGATATAGGTATGGGAATAGAACAGATTGTCCGGCGCATTGATAACTTCGGCGCCTTCCAGAGTGACGAACTGACCGGCTTTCACGTCGATGCCGCCGCTGAAAATATAGGGCAGATGCGCAATGCCCCATGCCTCGACGACGTCGAATTGATTGAAATTATTGATGCTGTAGTCGAATTCGCCGAGATAATGCGTGTAGCGCGCGTCGCCTCCATAGAGAAGCTGAACTTTGAAGCCAAAGTCGATCGCCTTCGCATTCGGATCGATTGGCCGCTGCGCGATCAGCGATATCTGATTGAGAATCGGCGTATTGGCCCTATCGGTGAATAAGTGGCCGAAGTTGATCCCGTTCGACGGCAGATCCGGATTGAAGGTGATGCCGGACTCAATGACGCCATTGACGGTGAACGTGTCCCACCAACCGGCTGGCGGCGGCGGAGCGGGCGGCGCCTTCATATTTGGCAGATCCGCGGCGAAGGCGGCTCCCCCTGCTAGGCAAATCGGAAGCGCAAACGCTAACGCAGCCGCGATATTAGGCAGTCTCATAAACAGCTCCTTCAGCCTGACGCACTAATTGCGACAAAAATGCGCGCTTGGGCAAAGCTAGGCAAGGCAAACTATAAAGTAAATAACTATTTTATATTCAATTTATACAATCATGAACGTGATTTGGCCATTATGTGCTAAAAATATCACTTATTATACGTAATAAAGCTGATCAATTATATATCATATGCTTTCATATATATATTATGCTTT
>DAIESR010000172.1 GCA_027346205.1 Beijerinckiaceae bacterium | reverse complement strand
GCTGAGCGCAAAGCGATGATTGACCGCACCCATGAGCTTCCGATCGCCCGGCAGGCGAAAGCTCTTGGCATCAGCCGAGGTGCTGTCTACTACAAACCTCGGCCGAGGACCTGAAGATCATGCGGCGGCTCGACGAGCTGCATCTGGATTATCCATTCGCGGGCAGCCGAATGCTGCGCGACATGCTGAGCCGCGAGGGCGTCTCGATAGGCCGACGTCATGTCGCAACGCTGATGAAGCGGATGGGAATCGAGGCGGTCTATCGTCGACCGAACACGAGCAAACGTAAGCGCTCAACCGACACCCTTGTATTTTGATTGATTTGACCATGCGAGAATAGCCTGCGTTTGCAGGAGGTGTGGGCATTGTCAGGAGACATCAAAATGGACGTCCAATTGGACGTCTCCAAATCGGGGTATGCTGGTCGGCTTGATGTGATTGAGGGTCCAACTGGGCGACGACAGCGGACCAATGCCGAAAAGGCCCGGATTGCAGCGGAGAGCTTGAGGGCGGGAGCCAGTATTGCCGAGATGGCGCGTCTTTACGCGATTACGCGGTGGCAGATTTACGACTGGCGCAAGCGGCTGAGAGACGGACGCCTGGTCGCTGAAGGTGCTCCTCATTTTGCAGCAGTGATTGTCGAAGAGCCTCCACAGAGACCAGCCGCGCACGCCTTTATCGAAATCGTTGTCGGGGATGTCATTATCCGCGCGGGTCGGCATGCTGACGAAGACCATTTAGCACAGGTGATCCGTGCGGCACGGATGGTGCGATGATTGCTGCTGGGGAGCATCTTCGTATTTATGTGGCGACGCGGCCGGTTGACTTCCGATGCGGCCACGACGGTCTCGCGGCACTTGTGGAGCCGATATTCGGACTTGATCCTTTTAGCGGGGCTGCCTTCGTCTTTCGCGCGAAGCGGGCTGACAGAATCAAGATCCTCATCTGGGATCAAACCGGTCTGGTTCTGATCCACAAGCGGCTTGAGGGTTGCAAGTTCGTATGGCCGCAGGTTCGCAACGGCGTGATGGTGATGTCGGCGGTTCAATTTTCGGCGCTCTTTTCAGGCCTCGACTGGAGGTTGATCCGCGCCGAGCGACGGCGTCCTCCACAGCTTGCGGGATGACTGCGGCGCAGTGACTCGGGTCAGTTTTTTCGTCATGGTTCCTGCTGCCAGTTGGCGTAGAATGACGCATGGACATTGCGTCGCTCAGCATAGAAAACACGGCCTTGAAGGAGCTTCTGGCGCAGACGCAAGCGAGTCTTGCGGAGCATCAGGCGGCCTTGGCTCAGTCGGAAGAAGCACGCCGGCGGCTTGAAAGTATCCTCAGCGATTTACGGCGCGAGAAATTCGGCGCGACATCGGAAAAGCTGAGCCCCGAACAATATAATCTTCCGCTTGAAGATGCCGAAATCGCCCAAGGGGTTCTCGATGCCGCGCATGAAAGGGCTCAAGCGCTCATCAGGCCGGTGCCTAAAGAGCCCGGCACCCGAAATGGCAATCGCGGGTGCCTGCCGTTTCATCTGCCGCGGGTCGAACGGATCATAGAGCCTGAGAGTACACAATGTCCGTGCGGCTGCGGCGAGATGGCAAGGATCGGCGAGGACGTCTCGGAGAGGCTCGACAGGATACCCGCGCAATTGCGTGTGCTCGTCACCCGCCGTCCTAAATATGTTTGCCGTCACTGTGCCGGCGCCGTCGTTCAGGCGCATGCGCCAGAGCATATCGTGCCAAGCGGCTTGCCGACCGAGGCCCTGATCGCTCAGATCATCGTCGCCAAGTTCGGTGATCATCTGCCGTTTTATCGCCAGGCCAAAATCTATGCCCGGGAAGGCATCGTGCTTGATCGGGCGAGCCTCGGCAACTGGGTCGGCCGTGCCTGCTTTCATCTTCGCCCGGTAGGCGATTGCATGCACAGGCATCTTGCCCAGGCCGCTCGGCTCTTCATCGACGAAACAACGGCACCGGTCCTCGATCCCGGACGCAAGCAGACCAGGAAAGGTTACTTCTGGGCGATTGCTTGCGATGACCGAGGCCATAGCGGCATTGGTCCGCCTATTGTCGTGTTCAAATATGCAGCCGGGCGCAGCGGCCGTTTCGCCGAAGAGTTCCTGAGCGGCTTTCGGGGCCGGTTCCTGCAATGCGATGGCTATGACGGCTACGATCGCCTCACCCGGCTGGAACGGCCGGAAGGACCATGGAGCCTTGTGCATTGCTGGAGCCACCTGCGCCGCCGTTTTGTCAAACAGATGCGCAACACGAAATCCCCGATTGCGGAAACCGCTGTTCGTCAGATCGCCGCGCTCTACGCCATCGAAGCGACAGTGCGCGGCCATGCGCCGGAGGCGCGGCTCACGATGCGGCGGCGACAGTCAGCGCCGATTATCGAGGCGTTAAAGCCATGGCTGGAAAAACAATTGTCGATGATCTCTTCAGGTTCCGTGTTGGCGGAAGACATCCGCTATGCACTCAGTCACTGGGAAGGCCTGACGCGCTTCCTTGACGATGGCCGTCTCGAGCTGGATACGAACCCTGTCGAGAACTCGATCAGGCCAATAGCGCTAACGCGCAAAAATGCGCTCTTTGCGGGCCACGAAATCGGCGCCGAAAATTGGGCTCTTCTGGCCTCAATCGTCGGCACTTGCAAACTCAACGACGTTGACCCTGTCGCCTATCTCGAAAAGACCCTGGTCGCCATCATCAACGGCCATCCCCAAAGCCAAATCGACGAACTCATGCCATGGCGCTTCCAAAGAATGTCAAGCCGAAACCAATAGGGCTTCGATAAAGCGCTTACCCTTGGACCTCTGTCCTTGAACTTCATCGGCCCCGGTGACGCGTAAGCGTCCCCTGTGTTCGCGCCGGGCGTGGCTGACCGGGCGCCGATGGGGACAATGCGTGAAGGTCATTCCGTTCAGCTTTGAGAATCTGCCGGTCCGCGTCGCGGATCAGAATGGCGAGCCGTGGTTCGTCCTGGCGGACGTTTGCAAATCTCTCGATCTCGAAAATCCGCGCAATGTCACAGCACGGTTGGACGATGATGAAAAGGATGTCTGTATTGTGGACACCCT